>CAYWUE010000041.1:0-17047 GCA_964461415.1 uncultured Eubacterium sp. | reverse complement strand
AGAAAAATATTCATATGACAGCCAGAATCAGAGAACAGATTTAAGTTATGATGAAAATAGCAACATAAACTCGCTTAACGGTTATACTTTCGGTTGGACTGACAGAAGATTAACCTCTACCGCAAGCACAGATAACAGCATTTCTTACACTTATAATTACGACGGAATCCGTACAGGCAAAACCGTTAACGGAGTTACGAAATACTATAAGGTTGATGAAAACAACAATGTTGTAAAACAGTATGAAATTGAAAGTAACGTGGATACAGACGGAGATACAAATACAGAAGCAGATACAGATACTAATGCCAGTAGCGAAGTAAATACTGATACAAATACAGAAACCAATGTTATTGAGTTTGTGTATGACAGCGACAACACACCTGTTTGTTTTGTTTATGATAATGAAACATTTTATTATGAGAAAAACATGCAGGGTGACATAACAGGCATTATTGACACAAACGGATATACTGTGGTGGAATATACCTATGACATTTGGGGTGCGTTTGTAAGCATAACCGGCACTTTCAAATGCATAGGGAGAACCACTTGGAAGCTTTTATGTTTTTGAAGAACATACAGAATTTGAGCGATTATATGAAAACTATTTTACCTAAAATAATGTAGAAAAAATTAAATATTGCAAATGTATAAAAGCCTCCATAGTCGCAGACATCACCTAAAGATGATGACCGTGACTATGGGGGCTTTTGTGGCTCTGTCATTCGTTTCTAAGAAAAAACATGTTAAACCTCTTCAGCTATTGTGTATAATAATTTTTCAGTATCTTCCCAGCCTAAGCATGGATCAGTAATAGATTTTCCGTAAATATGTTCATCAATCTTTTGATTTCCACCTTCAATATAGCTTTCAATCATTAAGCCTTTAACAAATCCTTTTAAATCATTAGAATGTTTACGATTATGCATAATCTCTTTAGCAATTCTAATCTGTTCCATGTATTTTTTGTTTGAGTTAGAATGATTACAGTCTACAACTAATGCCGGATTAGCAAATCCTTTTGAAATGTACATATCATAAAGATTTACCATATCTTCGTAGTGGTAGTTAGGAATACACTGTCCATACTGATTCACTGCACCACGTAAAATAGCATGTGCTAAATCATTACCTGTAGTCTGAACATCCCAGCCTCTGTAAAGGAAAGAGTGAGATGATTGTGCTGCCTCAATTGAATTGAGCATAATTGACAAATCACCGCTTGTAGGATTCTTCATACCTACAGGAATATCCATTCCACTGGCTGTAAGTCTGTGTTGCTGGTCTTCAACAGATCTTGCACCGATTGCTACATATGAAAGACAATCTGAAAAATATCTGGCATTTTCCGGATATAGCATTTCATCAGCAAGACCAAATCCTGTATCTTCCATAATTTTTAAGAACATTTGTCTGATAGTAATTAATCCCTGAAGCAAATCTGGTTTCTTTTCCGGGTCAGGTTGATGTAACATTCCCTTATAGCCTTTTCCGGTAGTACGTGGTTTGTTAGTATAAACACGAGGAATAATAAAAAGTTTATCCTTAACCTTATCCTGTACCTTTGCAAGTCTACATACATAATCTTCAACAGCTTCTTGATTGTCAGCAGAGCAAGGTCCTATAATTACAGCAAATTTATCACTTTCTCCAGTGAAAATTTTTCTGATTTCTTCATCGTTGATTTTTTTCTGTGCCTCAACAGCCTCTGGAACAGGATACATTGTCTTGATTTCTAAAGGCGTTGGTAATTTTCTAAAAAATGTGCTACCCATTTAAGTCTCCTCTTTTCTTATATAGTAATTTAAACTGAAATTCTACGAAAAAGTATATCACAAACAGCTTATAATTCAAGAAAAATCAAAAATAAAGTTATAAAAAATCAAACAGTAGGTATTAGAAATAAATATGATGTATAGCTGACATTAGCTGGTATTTATACAAAAATCAAAAAACAAATATAGTAGAAGAAAAGAAATTGATGTATACTATATCATATGTGCATTGTAAGAAAATAATAGAATGTTTATTGCATATGTAGATTGTGAGAAATATATGAAATAGTAATATATGTAATATAAATATATTATCACAATATGTGTTATTGGAGACAGGTATATATGTTTAAAAGAGTTATATGGATTATATTAGACAGTGTTGGTATAGGCGAGTTACCGGATGCTGAAGAGTTTGGCGATGAAGGTGCAGATACATTAGGACACATTTTCGAAACAATTAAGAATTATAATTTACCTAATCTTAGAAAATTAGGGCTTGGAAATATAGATGGAATATCAGAATATATTGTTAGCGATAATGGAGAGCCGATTGGTATTTTTGGAAAAGCTAAAGAAATATCAAAAGGAAAAGATACAACAGTAGGTCACTTCGAGATGACAGGGATTTGGACTAAAAAGAAGTTTCCGACATATCCTAATGGATTTCCAGAAGATATTATAGAAAAATTTATAAATGAAGCAAAAATTCCCGGTGTCCTTTGCAACAAGGTTGCATCAGGCACAGAAGTTATAAATAAATATGGCAAAGAACATATGGAAACCAAAAAACCAATTGTATACACGTCAGCAGACAGTGTATTTCAGGTGGCATGCCATGAGGAAGTTTATTCTTTACACGAACTATATAAAATTTGTGATATAGTAAGAAATATCCTTGTGGGAGAGCATCAGGTTGCAAGGGTTATTGCAAGACCTTTTGTTACTCAAAATGGAGAATTTGTGAGAACATCTAACAGAAAAGATTTTTCGGTAGAGCCAAAGGATAATTTTCTGCTAGATGAATTAAATAAAAATAATGTAAAAGTCTGGGCTGTTGGAAAAATTAATGATATCTTCTGCGGTAAAGGCATATCAAAGGAAGTTCATACTGATGATAATATGGATGGTGTGGACAAGACAATACAGCTTATGGGACAGATGGATGAAGGATTGATTTTTACTAATTTAGTAGAATTTGATTCTAAATGGGGACATAGAAGAGACATAGACGGATATGCTAAGGGATTACAGGATTTTGACAACAGATTAGATGAAATAATAAAAAAATTACAGGATGATGATTTGCTTATAATTAATGCAGACCATGGATGCGACCCTACATTTAAAGGGACAGACCATACAAGAGAGTATATTCCGGTTTTAATGTACGGTAAAAAGGCATATTCTAATGTTAATCTACATACATTAGACACGTTTGCAGACATAGGACAGACTGTAGCCGATAATTTTGGCTGCAGAATCACAATAGGTACAAGCAGATTGGAGAAGATATGGAGAAACAATATCGTATAAATCCTTCAAAGGGTGATACTAAAAAAAATATAAAAGACGTTTTTTGTGAAAAAAAGAAAAATGCCAGAGATTTCTTACATGTTGCATATAATAAACATACAGCATATATGTATATTGTTGTGGCACTGGTTATAACTTTTATTATAGAGTTGATTGCCGGAATAGCGGCTTTTGACCATTCGAATATGTATGGAGTGTACCTACTAATAGGTTCGCCATATGTATTCATATGTAATGCGCTAATTGTATTAATGACTTTGTCATTTACATTGTTGATTAGACGACGTATTTTTTGGATTAGCCTTATATCTGTGACGTGGATTGTATTAGGAGTAGCTAATGGTGTTTTGGTAGCTACCAGAGTTACACCGCTTACTGCGTCTGATTTTAGACTTCTTGATAGTGCTTTTTCTATTATGGACAAGTATTTTTCGGCAGGTCAGATAATACTGGTTGTCATAGGAATAATTGCAGCTATTGCTGTACTTGTAATTTTGTTTTTTAGAGCACCAAAGCTGGAACATAAAATAAAATACATAAGAAATGTAATTGCCATAGTTTTGATTTGGGCAGTAGGCTTTGGAGCTATAAATCTTGGTATTGCATCAGGATTAATTAGTAAAAAATTTGGGAATTTGAGAGACAGTTATTTTAATTATGGTTTTGCATATTGTTTTTCAAATAGCATAATTAATACAGGAATTCAAAAACCTGATAACTATTCAGAAAATTCAGTGAAAAAAATTGTGGAGGAAGAAAAGACAGAGCCGACAGAGGCTACAGAAAAAACTCCCAATATTATATTTTTACAACTTGAGTCGTTTTTTAATCTAAATAATATGACAAACATATCTCTTTCCGAAAATCCGGTTCCTAATTTTGAAAAATTGCTTGCTGAATATCCTAGTGGATATTTGACAGTCCCGGTTGTGGGAGCAGGTACGGTTAATACAGAGTTTGAAATAATGACAGGAATGAATTTAGAGGATTTTGGTTCAGGTGAATTACCGTTTAAAACTATATTGACAGACCACACAAGCGAAAGCATTTGTTATAATTTGAAGGAATATGGTTACAAATGTCATGCAATTCATAACAATACGGCTACATTTTATGGAAGAAATAAAGTGTTTGCAAATTTAGGTTACGATACCTTCTCAGGCATAGAAACTATGAATGTTACAGAATACACCCCTACAGGCTGGGCAAAAGATATGATTTTAAAAGATGAGATAATTGAAACGTTAGATTCTACGCCTGAACAGGATTTTATATATGCAATATCTGTACAGGGGCATGGTTCATACAGTGTTGGAGAAGAGTATCAGTCAAAAATAAAGGTGACAGGCTTAGATGATGAGAGTCTTACAAGAGAATATGAATATTATGCCGACCAAATTAATGAAATGGACAAATTTATTGGCAAATTAGTTAAGGCGTTAAAGAAAAGAAAAGAGGAAACAATACTTGTAATGTATGGTGATCATTTGCCGTCATTAGGGATTACTGCGGAAAATCTGAAAAACAAAAATGTATATCAGACGCAATATGTTATTTGGAGTAATTTTGAAAATGATTACTATAAGAATAAAAAGGTAAAGACATATCAACTAGAATCAAGAATTTTAAAACCTTTAAATATGACATCAGGCGTAATCAATAATTACACCCAGTTTCATAGAAAAGATAAAGACTATAAAGAAAATCTAAAAACGTTAGCATATGATATGTTATATGGTGACAATTATGCCAGTAATGAAGAAAATCCATATATTGCAACAAATTTACAAATAGGAATTAGAACTGTTAGATTAACTAATATCCAGCAGGTTTATGAAGATGAAATGATAGATGGATTCTTTTATGGTGAAAATTTTAATGAATATAGTAAGGTTTATATAAATGACGAGGAAAAAGAAACTAATTATATAGAAAAGAGTACATTGATGGTTCGTGATTGTCAGGTAAAAGAAGGAGATAAAATAGTTATTTGTCAACAAAGTTTAGATGGCGTGATTTTGAGTAAAACAGAAGAACTGATTTATAGCGTTGATGAAATAAAGCCTCCTAAGCAAGTTGGAAAAGAAACTACAAAAAAATAATATAAAATATGAATATATAATATTTTTCTCCATTACAATATAATAAATGTAATGGAGTTTTTTTATGAAGAGATTTACGTCTATACTTATGGCAATTATAATGTTGCTGCAGGTTCAGGTTTTTGGAGAAAATACTAAAGCGTTGGAGATTGATGCAAAATCCTGTGTTTTAATGGAAAGTAGTTCAGGAAAAATAATATATGAAAATAACAAAGATGAAAAATTAAGTCCGGCAAGCATAACAAAAATAATGACATTGGTGCTTATATTTGATTCTATATATAGTGGAAAAATAAAATTAACAGATATGGCAACAACCAGTGCATATGCAAAAAGTATGGGAGGTTCCCAGGTTTTTCTAGAAGAAGGAGAGATACAAAGCGTGGAAACCTTAATAAAATGTATAATAATTGCATCAGGAAACGATGCGTCAGTTGTAATGGCAGAAATGATAGCGGGTTCAGAGGAAGCTTTTGTAGAACTAATGAATAAAAAGGCGAAAGAACTTGGAATGAATAATACACATTTTGTGGATTGTTGCGGACTTACGGATTCGGATGAGCATTACACAAGTGCAAAGGATGTAGCATTAATGTCTAGAGAGCTAATAACTAAATATCCGGAAATTTATAAATATTCTACAATATGGCAGGAAAAAATTATCCATAAAACAAAAGCAGGAGAAAAGGAGTTTGTTCTTACAAATACCAATAAACTTTTAAAAACAAATCAATATGTAAAAGGATTAAAAACAGGTAGCACAAGCAAAGCAAAATATTGTGTATCAACAGTGGCAAAAAAAGATAATCTAGAACTTATAGCTGTAGTAATGGCAGCACCGGATTACAAAACGAGATTTAATGAATCAGAAAAGTTAATTAATTATGGATTCGCCAATTGTAAAGTTTATTTAGATGAAACAAAACTAAAAGATGTGAAAATAAACAATGGCAAAAAAGAAAAACTAAGCGTAAAAGCATATCCATTCTATTATGTAGATACCAAAGGAGTTGATTTTACAAAAATAATTAAAAAAGAAGTTATATACAAAAAGCTTACAGCGCCGATAAAGAAAAATCAGACAATAGGCTATCTAGAATATAGCCTAAATAATAAAGTTATAGGAAAAACAGAAATTAAAAGTAAAGAAAATATAAAAAAAGCAGATTATTTATATATAGTAAAAAACATAACACAACGTCTGCTGCAAATAGAATAATTAATAATGAAAAAATTAATTATATAATGTATGACACAAAATTATGTGAAACGTTTAGCGACGATTAAAAATTGTTTTATAATAGCAATTACAGATTCGTACAGTAGTAACAATTAAAAATTGACAGTAATAACAATTGCAAAATGACAGTAGTAACAGTAGTAACATAACAGTAGTAACAATTACAGATTGACTATTGAAAAATAAGCAGATTTTTTGTAAAATAACATATTGTACTAAATAGAGAGAGAAGAAAATGGAATTAGAAGTAAAGTTACAGGTCTTCGAGGGACCGCTGGATTTATTATTACATTTAATAGAAAAGAATAAAGTTGATATCTATGATATTCCAATAGTAGAAATTACAGAGCAGTATTTAGATTATGTAAGCAAAATGCCAAAGGATAATTTGGATTTAGCAAGTGAATTTTTAGTAATGGCAGCTACATTGATAGACATAAAGAGCAAAATGCTTCTGCCTAAAGAAATAGATGAAAATGGTGAGGAAATAGATCCTAGAGCTGAACTGGTTGAAAAGCTTATTGAATATAAGATATATAAGTATGCTGCTGTTGAACTGAGAGATATGCAGGTATATGCAGGAAAGACAATGTATAAGGACCCGTCTATTCCTGATGAAATTACACAATATGTGCCACCGGTTGATTTAGATGATTTGTTAGAAGATGTGGATTTAGAAAAATTAAAAGATATTTTTCAAATGGTCTTAAAACGTCAGATTGACAAAATAGATCCGGTAAGAAGCACCTTTGGAACTATCGAAAAAGAAGAAATAAGTCTTCCGGATAAGATTGATTATGTGGCTAACAGAGTAAGAAAAAATAAAAAATGCAGCTTTAGACAGCTACTAGATGCTCAAACATCAAAAATGGAAGTTATAGTATCATTTTTGGCAGTATTGGAATTGATTAAGGTGGGACGAATAGAAGTACATCAGGAAAAAACATTTGATGATATTTATATTGAGTCCATTGAGTAAAATAATAAGGTAGGTTTGATTAATGGAAATAAATCATGAGGCGCAGATTGAGGCTATATTGTTTACAATGGGCGAATCTGTTGAAATATCAAAGATAGCAAAAGCTCTGAATATAAAATCTGGAGAGGTTAAAAAAATAGTAAAAGGTATGCAGAAAAAAATGGAGGATAGTTCAAGAGGCACAAAAATAATTGAACTAGATGGAGCATATCAGATGTGTACAAAGCCTGAAATGTATGAGGCACTGATACAGGTTGCAAAACAACCTAGAAAACAGGTGCTTACGGATGTTGTGATGGAAACATTATCAATTATTGCATATAAGCAGCCTATAACAAAATCAGAAATCGAAAGAATTAGAGGTGTAAAGTCAGATTTTGCAGTAAACAAACTTGTGGAATATGAACTTGTACAGGAAGTAGGCAGAATGGACACTCCGGGAAGACCTTTATTATTTGGAACAACAGAGGAATTCTTGAGAAGATTTGGCGTAAAATCATCAGATAATCTTCCTATAGTAAATTCTGATGTAATAGAAGAATTTAAACATGAAGCCGAAGAAGAAGTGACATTAAAATTAAATGACTAAAAAATAAATATTTGTATTAAAGAAG
Organism: uncultured Eubacterium sp.; assembly: GCA_964461415.1. Taxonomy (GTDB): domain Bacteria; phylum Bacillota; class Clostridia; order Lachnospirales; family Lachnospiraceae; genus Eubacterium_G. Next base: position 8,798 of record CAYWUE010000041.1, on the reverse strand, counting down.
TTATATCGTATCAAAAACGGTATGACTTTTTTATATAATAGGAAATTACTTGTGTTATAATACAAGCTCTGTAATATTAAGCCATGACATTATCATATATTATAAGGATTCTATTTAAGGAGATATATTTGAGAAAAATAATAACTTTAATGATTACAATATGCATTGTCATTGAAACTTTTGGAAAAAATGCATATGGAGACATTAAGGATTCTGATATTCTTGCAAAATCTGCGGTATTAATAGATGGAAGTAATGGTAGAGTCTTATATGGAAAGAATGAGAAAAATAAAATGCCAATGGCAAGTACAACAAAAATTATGACCTGTATCATAGCGTTAGAAAATGGAAAACTAAATGATAAGATAACTGTGTCGTCAAAGGCTCAGGCTATGCCAAAAGTTAAAATGAATATAAAAAAAGGAGAGCAATATTATTTGAAAGATTTGCTTTATGCGATGATGCTAGAAAGTTATAATGATGTAGCTATGGCTGTAGCAGAAGGGATTGCCGGCAGTCAGAAGAATTTTGCAAGAATGATGAATGATAAAGCAAAAGAAGTAGGAGCGAATGATACAAATTTTGTTACACCTAATGGTTTAGATGCTGATGAACATTATTCAACAGCATATGATATGGCATTAATAGGTGCTTATGCTGTGAAAAATAAAGAATTTATAAAAATTACAAACACAAAGAATTATTCATTTTGTGATGTTAATGCCAAAAGAAATTTTATTGTAAATAATAAAGATGCTTTTTTGACAATGGATGATGATGCAATTGGAATAAAAACCGGATTTACGGGAAAAGCAGGATATTGCTTTGTCGGTGCAACAAAAAGTAATGGTAGAATTTTTGTTTCCTGCGTCTTAGGAAGTGGATGGCCACCAAACAAATCTTATAAGTGGAAAGATACAGCAAAATTGATGGACTATGGAAAGAATAATTTTAAGAACAGAGTAATAATAAAAGAAGATTTTATTTTTGCTATAAATATTGAACAGGGAACTAAAAACAGTATTAAAGGAATTATCAGTAAGGGATGTAATGCAATGTTAGCAGAAAATGAAAAACTTGATATAAAATCTAATATTAATTATAACTTACCTGTGAAAAAAGGAGAGGACATAGGTAATGTTGAAATTTATATAAATAATAAAATGATTAAAAGGTTAGACATAAAAGCTTTAGAAAAAGTAGAAAAATATGATTATAAATATGTGATGAAGAAATTTATCAAAAATTTTTTGTGTGTATGTTAGAAGGATTTTTAGGAAATTTTTTTTGGAACAAAGATTATTTTGAAGGAAAAGAAGAAGCGAAAATGAAGAATTTTCATATTTTACTTATGAGTGTATGTGTGGTATATTTATACGGAATATTGCAATGAGGAGGCACTATGAAATTTACAAAAATGGAAGGTTGTGGCAATGACTATGTTTATGTTAATGGTTTTGACACAAAAATAGACAACCCAAATAAATTAGCACAGATAGTAAGTAATAGAAATTTTGGAATAGGTTCAGATGGATTAATTGTAGTAAATCCATCAGAGGTAGCTGATTTTAGAATGAACATGTACAACGCTGACGGTTCAGAAGGAAAAATGTGTGGCAATGGTATTCGTTGTGTCGCAAAATTTGTTTATGATTATAAAATGACAGACAAAACAAAAATTACAGTGGAAACCTTGTCAGGCATAAAAACATTAGAATTAAATTTGGAAGATGACAAGGTGAAAAATGTTAAGGTTGATATGGGCAGTCCTGTTCTGAAAGCAGAACAAATACCTGTCGTATCGGATAAGGATAAAGTTATTAATGAAAAAATAGATATTAACGGAGAAGAATATAAAATTACATGTGTATCCATGGGGAATCCACATGCTGTAACTTTTGTTGATAATACAGATGATTTAGACATTGAAAATATCGGTCGTATGTTCGAAAATAATATGATTTTTCCTGAACAGGTGAACACAGAATTTATTCAGGTTGTAAGCAGAAATATGATTAAAATGCGAGTTTGGGAAAGAGGTTCTGGAGAAACTTTGGCGTGTGGAACAGGTGCTTGTGCAAGCGTTGTAGCCTGTGTTTTAAACGGAAAAACTGATGATAAAGTTACAGTAAAATTATTAGGTGGAGATTTGTTTATTGAATACGATAAAGAAGCAAATACCGTATATATGACAGGTCCGGCTAAAATAACTTTTACAGGTGAATTTTAAATTAACATATACATAAAAGGTTTGGTGTAATATGAAGTTAAAAGATTTATTAAAGAAAATGGAATATCAGGTTGTAAAGGGAAGTGATGATATTGAAATTACTCATTTACAAAATGATTCAAGAAAAGTTACAGACGGTGATGTGTTCGTATGCATTAAGGGTGCAGGATTTGATGGACATAATTTTATTAGTGATGTAGTAGAAAAGGGTGCTAAGGCAGTTGTTGTTATGAAAGATGTCACTGTAAGTGAGAATGTGACAGTGATAAATGTTTCTGATACTAGATTAGCTCTTGCATGTATGTCAGCGGAATATTTTGGAAATCCTGCAGAAAAACTTATTACAATCGGAATTACTGGAACAAAAGGAAAAACAACAACAACATATATGGTGCGTTCGGTATTGGAAAGTGTTGGAATAAAAACAGGACTTATTGGAACAATTGAAACTATAATAGGCGATGAAGTTATCCCGGCAAAAAATACAACACCGGAATCTTATGAGGTTCAGGAATCTTTTGTGAAAATGGTGAAAGAAGGTTGTAAATGTGTTGTTATGGAGGTTTCTTCTCAAGGCTTAATGCTTCATAGAGTTTCGGGCTTTGTATTTGATTACGGTATTTTCACAAACATTGAACCGGACCATATCGGACCTAATGAACATAAGGATTTTGATGATTATCTGAATTGCAAAAGTATGTTATTAAAACAGTGTAAACATGGAATAGTAAATATGGATGCTGATTTTATTGACAAGGTCTTAGATGGTCATACATGTGATATTGAAACTTACGGAATAAATAATGATTGCGATTTTAAAGCGGAAGACATCAGTTTGTTTACTAAGCCTGGATGCTTATGTGTTTCATATGATTTAAAAGGAAAAGTTGAATTTCCGGTAGAAATTCATGTTCCGGGAATGTTTAGTGTTTATAATTCTTTATGCGCTGTTGCAATATGCAGTCATTTTACAGATGATATTGATAAAATCAAAGAGGCACTTAAAAGTGTTACTGTAAAAGGCAGAGTGGAAATTATTCCAGTGTCAAATAAGTTTACATTGATGATTGATTATGCTCACAATGCAATGAGTTTAGAAAGTCTTTTGACAAGTTTAAGGCAATATAATCCAAAAAGATTAGTGACTCTTTTTGGATGTGGAGGAAATCGATCTAAGGACAGAAGATATGAGATGGGAGAAGTATCTTCAAGATTATCAGAACTTACAATAGTAACATCTGATAATCCGAGATTTGAAGAACCTATGGATATCATAAATGATATTTTGTATGGTGTTAAAAAAGCTGACGGAGAATATGTGGTTGTACCAGACAGAAAAGAAGCCATAAGATATGCTATTTTGAATGCGCAGGATGGAGATGTTATTATTCTTGCAGGAAAAGGGCATGAGGATTACCAGGAAATTAAGGGCGTTAAATATTCAATGGATGAGCGTGTTTTGATTAAGGAAATAATAGTGGAAGAACAGATTAAGGACTAAAAATGACATAATATTATTTGCTAATGGAGAGAAAAATATGTGTGGAATATGTGGAATTATAGGAGAAGTTGAAAATAGAAAACAAGTACTAAAAAAAATGATGGACAAGATAGCACATCGCGGACCGGATGATGAAGGCATGTATGTAGACAAACATGCAGCAATCGGCCATAGACGACTTAGCATTATTGACTTAAATCATGGCGCTCAGCCTATGTATAACGAAACTGGAGACATTGCTATAGTTTTTAATGGTGAGATTTACAACCATTTAGAATTACGTAATGAATTGAAAGAAAAAGGACATAAGTTTTCTAACGAATCAGATACGGAGTGTCTGATACATGGATACGAGGAATATGGCAGAGGATTACTTTCTAAGCTTAGAGGTATGTTTTCGTTTGTTATATGGGATAGCAGAAGCAATACTATGTTTGGAGCAAGAGACCATTTTGGCATAAAACCCTTTTATTATTCGATGATTAATAATAATCTTGTATTTTCATCAGAAATAAAATCGATTCTGGAATTTCCAAACTTTAATAAAGAATTAAACGAGGAAGCTTTAGAGCAATATTTGAGTTTCCAGTATGCTGTATTGCCGGAAACATTTTTTAAGGGCATTTTTAGATTGTCGGCAGGCCATTATATGATTTTTAAAGAAGGTAAATTAGAAATTGAGAGATATTTTGATCCGATGATGGAGCCTTCTAATAAGACAGATATAAATAAAGTTGTTACTGAAATTGAAAATGTGGTACACGATACGGTAGATGCTCATATGATTGCCGATGTTGAAGTGGGTTCATTGCTATCAAGTGGTGTGGATTCTAGCTATGTTGTATCTGAATTTCCGGGAAAGAAAACTTTTACAGTAGGTTTTTTGGACAAACAAAGTCAGTATAATGAAATCAGATATGCCGAAAGTTTGGTTAATGAGTTAGACAAAGAAAATTATAACAAAAATATAGATAGTGATGAGTATTTTGATTCGATTCCAACAGTTATGTATTATATGGACGAGCCATTAGCGGATCCTTCCTGTATTGCGCTTTATTTTGTAGATAAGTTAGCAGCAGAACAGATTAAGGTAGTATTATCAGGAGAGGGTGCGGATGAATTTTTTGGCGGATACAATATTTATCATGAGCCATTAGCTTTAAAAAAATATCAAAGGATTCCAAAATCAATCAGAAAATTTCTGGCTGAAATTGCTAAAAAAATGCCTGATATAAAAGGTCGGGATTTTATAATAAGAGGAAGTAAGAGTGTTGAAGAAAGATTCATCGGAAATGCAAATATGTTTTCTATGGAAGAACGAGAAAAGATCCTTAAAACAAAACTTACACATAGAAGTCCTATGGAAATTGTTGCAGAATCCTATAAAAAGGTTGAACATCTTGATGACATTGCAAAAATGCAATATATTGATACTAATTTTTGGCTTCAGGGAGATATTCTGTTAAAGGCAGATAAGATGAGTATGGCTCATTGCCTTGAATCTAGAGTTCCTTTTTTGGACGTGAATGTTTTTGAATATGCAAAAACATTACCTATAAACTTTAGATGCGATAAAGAAGCTACAAAAAAAGCATTTCGTATAGCAGCAAAAAAACATATTCCTGAGGCTACTGCAAATAAGAAAAAACTCGGATTTCCGGTTCCTATTCGTGTATGGCTAAAAGAAGAAAAATATTACAATAAGGTATTAAACACGTTGACAGATAGTGTTGCACAAAAGTATTTTGATACTGAAGAATTGGAAAAACTTATGAAAGAACACAGAGCGGGAAAAGCTGACAACAGCAGACGAATTTGGACGGTTTATGTGTTCCTTGTTTGGTATAATGTCTATTTTGAAAATGAAAATTTCACGCCTATAAATCAGGAATGGATAAAAAAACGTTTAAAAAATAGTAAATAAATAGTTGAAACACCTTGATATTTGACAGGAAAAAGGTTAAACTTTAATAGGCAAAAATTGGTTGTTTGCTAAACATGAGTTTTATCATGTAACAATATATATAATGGAGGACTGACTTATGAGTACATCAGCTAAAGTTACAGCAAGACAGAGAATTGAAAATCTTCTTGATGATAACAGTTTTGTTGAAATTGGTGCATATGTAAAAGCAAGAAGCACTGATTTTAACATTCAGGCCAAGAATACTTTATCAGATGGTGTTATTACCGGATATGGTATTATCAATGGCGGCTTAGTGTATGTTTACAGCCAGGATTCGTCAGTACTTGGCGGTTCTATAGGCGAAATGCATGCTAAGAAGATTACAAATCTTTATGATTTGGCAATGAAGACAGGTGCACCTGTTATTGGTCTTATTGACAGCACAGGACTAAGACTTCAGGAATCTGTTGATGGTTTAAATGCCTTTGGACAGATTTATATGAAACAGTCACTTGCATCAGGTGTAATACCACAAATTACAGGAATTTTTGGAAAATGCGGTGGAGGATTAAGCATTGTTGCAGGACTTTCTGACTTTACATTTATGGAAAGTGAAAATGCACAGTTATTTGTTAATTCACCTAATGCAATTACAGAAAACAAAAAAGAATTATGTGATAATTCAGATTCGAAATTCCAGAGCGAAGTTGCAGGTAACGTTGATTTCGTTGGAACTGAAGCAGAAATTATTAGTGGAATTAGAGAATTAGTATCTATCTTACCATCGAACAATGAAGATGAAGCTTTAGATTTAGAATGTGAAGATGATTTAAACAGAGCATCAGAAGGCATTGAAAATTGTGGAGAAGATACATTGTTAGCTTTACAAAATCTTTCAGATGATGGATTTGTAGTAGAAGTAAAGAAGGATTTTGCACCTGAAATGGTTACAGCATTCATAAAATTAAATGGTGCTACAATCGGTGCGGTTGCAAACAGAACAAAAGTATATGATGATGAAATGAATGTAGCAGCAGAATTTGATGCAAAACTTACATGCAAAGGTTGTAACAAGGCAGCAGAATTTGTAACATTCTGTGATGCATTTAGTATTCCAGTACTTACACTTACAAATGTTAATGGTTTTGCAGCGACAATGTGTCAGGAAAAAAATGGCGCTAAGGCTACATCTAAACTTGTTTATGCATTTGCTAACGCAACGACTCCAAAAGTTAACCTTATTATCGGCGATGCTATTGGAAGTGCTTATATTACAATGAATAGTAAAGCTACAGGAGCTGATGTTGTTTATGCATGGCCAGCAGCTAAGGTAGGAATGATGGAAGCTAAGAGTGCTGTAGAAATTATGTATGCAGATGAAATTGTTAATGGTGATGCAAATCAGATTATCAATGATAAAGTTGCTGAATACGAAAATTTACAGGGGAATGTTATGTCAGCGGCTGCAAGAGGTTATGTAGACAGTATTGTTGAACCGATTGACACAAGAAAATATGTAATCGGTGCATTTGAAATGTTGTACACAAAGATTGAGGACAGACCTGAAAAAAAACACGGAACAGTATAAGTGAGGTGCAAATATGAAATTAACAAAGAGATTACGTTATTTATTTAGCCTTGCTGCTTTACTTGTTTGTATGTGCATGAGTAGTGTGGCAGTTTATGCTGATACATTAGATTATAGCGATTATATGGTAGAATCTACTACTTCAGCAGATTCATTAGAAACATATGCAGGTGGAAAGATTTCTTTAGCTGATGCTAAATCATTAGTTGAAAGCTATGTATCTTTAGTACAGCAGTTGTCAGCAATGAGTGAAAGCGAGATAGCTTATATTGAAGAAAGTTATGCGAGTAATGTACAGACTGCTGCAATTGTTAATGCATATAAAGAAAGTATAGATACTGAAAAATATGGTCAATTTGTTTCATCTAAGGGTGATGTAAAAGTTGCTGAAACAAAAGAAGATGGAACAGATGCAGTTGATGTTACTGTAACATTAGTATTCGAAAAGAAGGACTATGTTTTAACATTGCATGTTGACTGCTTTGATACATTAGGAACAGTAGTAGATACAGTTTCAATCAAATCTGCAGGTGAAGGCGAAGAATCAATGAAGGAAAAAATGCTGGATGCTGCTGGAAATACAGTAATGGGTATGGGAACAGTATTTGTTGTACTTGTTTTTATATCATTACTTATTTCAGCATTTAAATTTATTCCACAGATAATGGAGAAATTATCAGGAAAATCTTCTGCTAAAGAAGATGAAATTATTGTGGAAGAAAAAGAAGATATTGCAATGGCAGCAAATGATGATTCAGAATTGATAGCTGTAATTGCAGCGGCTATAGCAGCTAGTGAACATACATCTACAGATAGTTTTGTAGTAAGATCAATAAGAAGACGTTAATACATTTATGTATATTTAGGAGGAATAAAAATGAAAAGTTATACAATTACAGTAAACGGAAATGTATATGATGTTACTGTTGAAGAAACAGGAAGCGTAGCAAGTACACCTGTAAGACCTGTTAAGACAGCACCAGTTGCAAAGGCAGCTCCTGCACCAATAGCAACAGGTTCAGAAGGAAACATTAAAGTAACAGCTCCTATGCCTGGTAAAGTATTATCAATTAGTGCTAACCCGGGTCAGGCTGTAAAGAAGGGTGATACAATTTTAGTATTTGAAGCAATGAAGATGGAAAATTCAGTAGTTGCTCCTGAAGATGGAACAGTTGCAAATATTTCAGTTGCAGTTGGTGATTCTTTCGAAGCAGGCGCTACATTAGCCTCATTGAACTAATCAATATTGTTATTGAATTTAGGAGGTAACTTATGAACTTTTTAGATACACTGGAAAATTTAATAGGCCAGACAGCTTTTATGAATCTTACAGTAGGAAACTATGTAATGATTGCTGTTGCCTGTGTTTTCCTATATTTAGCAATTAAAAAAGGATATGAACCTTTATTATTGGTTCCTATTGCTTTTGGTATGCTTTTAGTAAATATGTATCCGGACATTATGAAAGTACCGGCTAATGGAGAGGCCGGCGGATTGCTTCATTACTTTTATCTTTTAGATGAATGGAGTATTTTGCCATCACTTATTTTTATGGGTGTTGGTGCTATGACGG
>CAYWUE010000040.1:5797-17372 GCA_964461415.1 uncultured Eubacterium sp. | reverse complement strand
AGAAAAGCTTTAATTAGAGGTCAGGTTACAAGTCTTTTAAATAACGGTAAAATTGTCACAACTGAAGCAAGAGCTAAAGAAATTAGTAAGGTTGCTGAAGGACTTATTGCATTAGCAGTTAAGGAAAAAGACAATTTTGAAGAAGTTAAGGTTACAGCTAAGGTAGCTCGTAAAGACAAAGATGGCAAGAGAGTTAAAGAAGTTGTTGATGGTAAGAAAGTAACAGTTTTCGATGAAGTTGAGAAAACTATTAAGAAAGATATGCCTTCACGTCTTCATGCTAGACGCCAGATGAACAAGGTTCTTTACACAGTAACAGAAAATACTGGTAAGAAGAGAGATACTAAGAAAGTAGACTTAACAAATAAATTATTTGACGAAATCGCTCCAAAGTATGTTGATCGTAAAGGTGGCTATACAAGAATCGTTAAGATTGGCCAGCGTAAAGGTGATGCAGCTATGGAAGTATTACTTGAATTAGTATAATCCAAAAGCTTTATGCAAAGTGATTTATAACATAAAAGAGAGAAACTTGAATCGTGTTTATACGAAATATAGTTTCTCTCTTTTTTTATGGAAAATCAATTAATTAAAGCTTTTGGTCAAAAGTGAAGTTAAAATATACTTGCTTTTTTTACGACAAATTAGTATAGTGTAATACGTGTATTTACTTAAGAGAGGTAAAAGAATGTATATTTTAGCGATAAATTTATTTGAAAGTGTTGCAGATATAATAAGCAAAGCTTACGGACCAGCTCTTGCAATATCGGGTTTGATTGGGACACTTATGGCTTTGTTTGTTATTCAGGACAAACCTTATAAAATACTGGGTTTTTTTGTGACAAGAAAGTTTAAACCTGCAGAAAAACAGCACAAGTATGCGATACTTATACCGGCAAGAAATGAAGAAACAGTTATAGGTAATCTTATTAATAGTATAAAAAAACAAGAATATCCACAGGATTTAATAACTATTTTTGTTGTGGCTGATAATTGTACGGATGATACAGCAAAGATTGCCAGAGAAAAGGGTGTAATATGTTATGAACATCATAATCCGGATGAGAGAACAAAAGGGTTTGCGTTGAAATATCTTTTTGAACAAATAGAGAAAGATTATGGAATTACATCTTTTGAAGGTTATTTTATTTTTGATTCAGATAACCTATTAAAGAAGGATTATATTTCAAGAATGAATGATTCTTTTGACTCCGGCGAGAAGATTATAACATCATACAGGGCAACGAAGAATTTTAGTGAGAACTGGATTGCATCTACATATGCATTACATTGGCTGCGTTCCATTAGAACAAGACATAGAGCCAGATCATTCTTACATCTTGCGACAAATATTCAGGGGACAGGATTTTTGTTTGCCAGTGAGATAGTTAAAAATGGATGGAAATATACTTCATTAACAGAAGACAGGGCTTTGACAGCTGATTGTGTAGTAGAAGGATATGAAATATCATATAATGATGATGCTATTTTTTATGATGAACAGCCTGTTAGTTTAAAGGTTGCTTTGAGGCAGCGCTTAAGATGGTCAAAAGGACATTTACAGGCATTTGGAGAAAGTGGCTGGGGATTATTTAAGAATATATTTATAGATACTCATACTGAGAGACATGAAGATGACAAGTGGTACAATTATGCGTGGAGAACAATAAGACATCGTTTTATGTCCTTTGATACGTTTGCGCAGTTGTTGCCTAAGAATATTATAAATATTTTCAAGTGGGGGATTTTATATCTTATTATTTATCCATTTTTTTGTTCAAAATTTGGACTTGATAATGTAAGAATATTATATAATAGTACGTGGCTTTCAAGTGTAATGACGGCAATATTCGGTGATATTACTGTATCTCTGCCACCGGGAGTAGAAACTTACTTTTTGACCATATTAATTGAAATATGGGCAAGAATTTATTATAGGATTGGAAGATATTTCTTTAATACTTTAGAGGCGGTATATCTTTTTATAGTAGAACACAAGCGTATTGTTAAAATTAACATATGGAAAAAAATTTTATATTGTTTTACATGGCCTACATTTGATATTATAGGCAGATATACCCAGTATGTAGCGTTGTTTAAGAAAGTAGAGTGGAAACCTATTCCACACAAAAGTAAAATTACAATTGAAGATATTTCAGAGGAATAATATTGAGAAGTTACATGAGTATTAATAAAAAAGGATAATAAAGATATTTTTAGGAACGAAAAAGCGTTTTCAGATATAATAAACTGAAAACGCTTTTTGTATTATTTCTTGCTAAAATAGTTGTACTTCAAGGTCAAATCATTTTGTCTTATTGCATTTGAAATAAGCTGATTCATTGAATCTAGTTTTTTCTGACTCATTTTCTTACCGTTAGTAATTTCTTGATTTTCAACATAAATATTGCCATCATACCACGAATAGTCGGAAAAGAAAGCATATCCCTTGAAATTTGTATCAAGAAGATCATTTCCTATATAATTATTACTGTTATAATCTATACCAAAAAGATTTAAAACTGTAGGTAAAATATCCATTTGCATATTAACCTTGCTTATTGTTTTCTTGGTTTTAATATCACTGCTCCATATAAAAAATGGTGTGTGATTAATCAGGTTGTTTGAAGCGTTTTTGTGTTTTTCTAAAATTGACTTATCTTCTAAGGTGTAGAGATAGTGGTCAGCAAAAGCTACAATAACGGTATTGTCATATAAATCATTATCTTTAAGTGCTTGAATAAGCATACCTACCATATTATCGGTTTCTGCGGCAGCAAGTTTTACACAATCCTCTTCTGACAGAGCAGGAATATTATCTGCACCGTATTTTTCTTCAGCAAGCATTTTGCCGACTTCTTTTTCAGTGGTAAAAGGAGTGTGAGGAGAGTATGTTATAATATAATTTACGAAATTACCTTCCTGCTTGAACATTTTGTTATAAAAAGTTTCGTTTAAAATTAATTCTCGGTCTAAGATATATTCCTTATTTTTGTAGTTTTTAATATCCTGTAAGCCATAATAATTATCATATCCCCAGCTCTTGTAATTTATGTCTCTAGAATAAAATTCACCTTTATTCATATGAAAAGCATTAACAGAATAGTCTAGTTTTTTAAATAATTTTGCCATAGTATATGGAAAAGTATTTTTGTTAAATGAATAGACATTTTCGATGTATGAAATCGGTGTAGTAAATCCGGTATTAACTGCAAATTCTGAGTTGAAAGTGGAACCACCGCCTGTATAAATCGAATAATGTTTGGTAAAATCAATGGAATGTTTCTTTAAATTATATAAGTTAGGAGTTGTCTTTTTAGTAAGCAGCCAACTGTCAATGCCTTCTAACTGCAGAAAAATGAGATTTTTTCCTTCAAACATTCCAGTATATTTGTTAGTCTGTTTAGTATCTTCCTTATCATATATGTTATCAAGAAAATCCTGATCATCCTTACTTATTTTTTCTTCAGGTTTTAAATAAGTAACATAAAAGTTTCGGACAGTATATTCATAAAGGCCTGATACCTTCATACTTTTATTGCAGTCGCTGTAAGTATTGTAAATGTTTCGTGCATTTTTAAAAGTATTCCATTTCAAATCGTTATTGGCCTGTCCTAGAAGAAAAGGTGTAAGTGTGTGTAAAACTAAAAATAAAATAAAAATCTTTATGAATCTTTTAGGTTTGCAAACTTTATTTTTAGGAATTTGCTTTGAGGTCAATACTCCTATTACAATTATGATAATTGAGATTACGTAAATAAATGGATTAGCATTAAGTATCGTGTCTAGGATATAGGAACTGCCCTCATCACTCATTTCTAATAAATGAAACCCAAAAACCATAGATGTCATAGAATAATAAATACAGTTTGTAAGGAAAAAAATAAACGATATCAGAAATAAAATCCAATATGCAATTTTTTCGCCAATACCTTTAAGCGATGTGATTATTCCTATAAATAAGACAATCCATAAAATTGTAAAAATATTTGGTACCGGTGAGTAAGCAGGAAAATAATCTATCTTGTATATCCATAATCTTGTGATTAAATCCATTAAAAAGTAAGGAATCGCCATATAAATATAATGACGATGGGCTAAGATGTATGAATAAGTTGTTTTTAATGCTTTTGTAATTTTTTTTCTTGTATTCAATTTTATTACCTCCTCAAATAAAATAGCATAAAAGGAAATATTGTTCAAGGAAAAACTTTAGCAAAACAATATTGCAAAAATCCATTAAATACAATACAATAAATGAGTTGAGAAAAGAATTAGTTTTGCTTGAAATTAAACGGGAGAAATACCTTGGGAATTTTAAAAATAAGAAATTTAATTCACGATTATGTGGATGTTGAAGACAATACAAAATTTAGAGCTATAAATGATGTAAGTATTGATGTGAAGGAAGGTCAGTTTATTACTATTCTAGGACATAATGGATCAGGAAAATCATCATTAGCAAAACATATTAATGCACTACTGATGCCTACAGAAGGCACTATCTGGGTTGACGGAATAGACACTAGAGATGAGGAAAGGGTTTGGGATGTAAGACAGACTGCTGGTATGGTTTTTCAGAATCCTGATAACCAGATTGTGGCGACGATGGTAGAGGAAGATGTCGCGTTTGGACCTGAAAATATGCAGGTTCCTACAGCGGAAATTTGGAAGCGTGTAGAGAGAGCTTTAGGTAGTGTAAATATGACAAAATATAGGCATAAGTCGCCATTGAAACTGTCTGGGGGACAGAAGCAGAGAGTGGCTATAGCCGGAATTATAGCTATGGAGCCAAAATGTATTGTTCTAGATGAACCAACAGCTATGCTTGACCCTGTTGGCCGAAAGGAAGTATTAGATACACTTCATACCTTGAATAAAGAGAAAAATATAACTATTATTTTGATAACTCACCATATGAACGAGGCTATTAACGCGGATAGGATTTTTGTCATGGATAAAGGTCGAGTGGTTATGGAAGGGGCACCGAAGGAAATTTTTTCAAAGGTGGAAGAATTAAAGAGATTAGGACTAGAGGTTCCACAGGTAACGGAGCTAGCATATAAGTTAAAGCAGAGCGGACTTAATATAGAAGATGGGATTTTAAAAGTAGAAGAATTGATGATGCAGATTAATGCGAATAGGTAAAGAATATGTCATTAAAATTAGAAAATGTTAGTTATGTATATGGGAAGGGTACCAGTGCAGAAACACAGGCATTAAAAAATATAGATTTAGAAATAAATAAAGGAGAATTTGTAGCAATCATAGGACATACAGGTTCGGGAAAATCCACATTGATACAGCATTTCAATGGCTTAGAAAAAGCTACAAGTGGAATTGTATATTATAATGAAAAAAACATTGCAGAAAAAGACTTTGATATAAGAGATTTGAGATGCAAGGTGGGATTGGTCTTTCAATATCCTGAGCATCAGCTTTTTGAAGAAAGTGTTATTAAGGATGTTTGTTTTGGACCACTAAACCAGGGTGCTACAAGAAAAGAAGCCATCGAACGTGCCACAGAGGCATTAGAGCTTGTTGGCGTTAAAAAAGAATTGTATGACAAAACACCTTTTGAATTATCAGGTGGTCAGAAGCGTAGAGTAGCTATAGCGGGAGTGCTAGCGATGAATCCTGATATACTTATTTTGGATGAGCCAACAGCAGGTCTAGACCCTGCCGGACGTAATAAAATTCTTGATAGATTAAAGGATTTGAGAGAAAAAAAGGGGATAGGTATTGTTCTTGTATCTCACAGTATGGAAGATGTGGCCAATTATGCAGAACGTATAGTTGTAATGAACAAAGGAAAAATAATGTATGATGATGTTCCGCATAAGGTTTTTAAAAATTATAAAAGATTGGAAGAAATTGGACTGGCGGCACCTCAAATTACTTATATTATGCATCAATTAAAAGATGACGGACTTGATGTAGATGAAGATATTATTAATTTAGAAGAAGCAAAGAAAAGTATTTTGAAAAGTTTAGGAAGATAAAAATGGCGGAAATAACAATTGGACAATATTATCCGGAAAATTCAATAGTGCATAAATTAGATCCAAGAGTAAAGCTTTTTGGCACGATGGTTTTTATCGTATTGATATTTATGATTAACAATGCCATCGGTTATGGATTGATAGCATTATTTTTAGTGGCTGTAATCAAATTGTCAAAAGTTCCTTTTAAAAAAATGATAAAGGGGATTAGAGGCATATTATTTATTATGATATTTAGTGCTGTGCTTAATTTGTTCTTTACACCAGGTGATGTAGTAATTAAAATTTTTGCATTAACCATTACTAAACAGGGCATTATAAAGGGTATATATATGGCTATAAGACTGGTTTTTCTTGTAGTGGGAACATCGGTTATGACATTGACAACAACACCTAATGATTTGGCTGATGGATTAGAGAAATCTTTTGGTTTTCTTAACATAATAAAATTTCCTGTACATGAGATAGCGATGATAATGTCTTTGGCACTAAGATTTATTCCTACATTAATGGAGGAGACGGATAAAATAACAAAGGCACAGAAAGCCAGAGGCGCCTGCTTTGATACAGGAAATATACTGCAAAGAGCAAAAAGTCTTATACCTATACTTATACCGTTGTTTGTCTCATCCATTAGAAGGGCGATTGATTTGGCAACAGCTATGGAAGCTAGGTGTTATCATGGTGGTAAGAGAACAAAAATGAAGCCGTTAAGATATAATAAACGTGATGTATTTGCATATTTGACTTATGTATTATTGATAGCAGTGATATTGGGAATAAATTACATAGTAGATGGATTGGAGATTCTTGCTCCGCTTATATTAGTAAATTAGAGAAAATAATGTTGACAAAGATATAGAGTGAAAAATAAATTATTTATTGCTATTTATGGTGCTAGCCGAAGGCGACAGAGTGGAGATTAGTGCGGAAAAAAATCATTACTATTTGTACCGCTATACGAAAGTGGCTGAGTGGAGATTAAAATGAAAAGAGTTAGATTAATAATTGCCTATGATGGTACAAATTACTGTGGTTGGCAGATTCAAAATAATGGAATAACAGTTGAAGAAGTGTTAAACAAGGCTTTATGTGACTTACTTAATGAGGAGATTGCAGTTATTGGAGCAAGTCGCACTGATTCAGGTGTTCATGCAATGGGGAATGTTGCTGTTTTTGATACAGAAACAAAGATTCCCGGAGAAAAAATATCTTTTGCATTGAATCAAAGATTGCCTGACGATATACGAGTTCAGCAGTCTGAGGAGGTACCTTTGGATTGGCATCCGAGATACAGGGATAGCGTAAAGACATATGAGTACAAAATATTAAACAGACGTTTTCCGAATCCACTAAGTAGATATTATACGCATTTCGTATACATGCCATTAGACGTGAAAAAAATGAAAAAAGCAGCGGAATATATAGTGGGTGAGCATGATTTTGCCAGCTTTTGCTCTGCGGGAAGTCAGGTCGAAAGTACCATAAGAACAGTATATTCGTTAGATATAAGTAAGTCAGATGATATTATTGCTATAAGAATAACAGGAAATGGATTTCTTTATAATATGGTAAGAATAATTGTCGGCACATTAATCAAGGTGGGACTTGGAGTATATCCACCGGAATATGTAGAGGAGATAATTGTAGCAAAGGATAGGTATTTAGCCGGACCAAAAGCGGCAGCATGCGGTTTGACACTTGTGGGAATTGAATATAATGAATAAGCTATAGAAATATTGTGAAAATTAGGTGACATGTTGAAAATGATTAAAACATCTGCGGAATGGCTAGAAAATAGTGTTGCCAAACGGTAAAAAATGGTGTTTCAAAAGAGAGGAAATAGTGTTGCCAAATGTTGCAAAATGATAGAAAATAATGCTTGACAGTGAAAATCAAATAACGTATAATCATTTATTGTGACGAGGTATGCACGATAGTTTTATATCCGAGCCAAAGCCCCGGTAGGATATTTAACAGATAAATTTATTTATGATAAGCAAAATTCAGGAGGTAAACCAATGAAAACATATATGGCTAGTCCATCAGATATTGAAAGAAAATGGTATGTAGTTGATGCTACAGGATATACATTAGGTCGTTTGTCATCAGAAGTTGCTAAGATTTTAAGAGGAAAGAACAAACCACAGTTCACACCTCATATTGATACAGGTGACTACGTAATTATTACAAACGCAGATAAGATTACAGTTACAGGTAAGAAGTTAGAACAGAAGATTTATTATCGTCATTCAGAATACGTTGGTGGTATGAAAGAAATGACATTAAAAGAAAAGCTTAATAAGAAACCTGAAAGCGTTATAGAACTTGCAGTTAAAGGCATGCTTCCAAAGGGACCTTTGGGTAGAGCAATGGCTAAGAAACTTTTTGTTTATGCTGGACCAGAGCATCCACATGCAGCTCAGAAACCAGAAGAATTAACATTTTAGTTAACTGAGAGGAGGAAATAACAATGGCTACAGAAAAGTATTATGGAACAGGTAGAAGAAAAAGCAGCATTGCAAGAGTATATGTAATGCCAGGTAAAGGAAATATAACAATCAATAAAAGAGACATTGATGAATATTTTGGATTAGAAACATTAAAGACTATTGTACGTCAACCTTTAGCAGCTATTGATGCTGTTGATAAGTTTGATGTAATCATCACAGTTCATGGTGGTGGATATACAGGTCAGGCTGGTGCTATCAGACATGGCCTTTCAAGAGCATTACTTCAGGTAGATGCTGAAGCATACAGACAAATTCTTAAGAAAGCTGGATTCTTAACAAGAGATTCAAGAATGAAAGAAAGAAAGAAACCAGGTCTTAAAGCAGCTAGACGTGCACCACAGTTCTCAAAGAGATAATCTTTCGAAAACGAAGAAACCAAGAAAAGCCCATTTTACAAGGGTTACAGAGGTTGTGGAACTTGATGGAAAGTGTTATATATCAGTGGATATGCAACACATATATAACAAGTATGCAACAATAAAAGTAAAAAAATTAGGACATTTTTTAGTAGCAATGCTAGGAAATGTCCTTTTGTTTTAAATTTTATTAATCGCATCTATAAGCTCCTTTATATCAAAATGTGTATAAACCTTTTCCGTTAAAGTCATAGCACCTGAATGTCCTACAATTTTTTTTATTATTGTTTGATTAACATTAGCTTCAGCTAACATTGAAATGCAAGTATGTCTACAGCAATGTGGAGTACGGTTTATGTTAAGCTGTTCTACCAAAGGCTTGAAATAACTATCGTAATAATTTCGGTATTGAAAATGCTTACCATCCTCTGTATGTAACAGGTATGCACATGTTGGATGTGAATTATACCAATTTACATAGAATTGAAGTACCTTATCAGCAATAGGAACTTTTCTAATACCATTTTCTGTTTTACTATTAATTACATCAAAATATTGTTCTTCCAGATGCACATTTTCCTTCTTTAAATCAAGAAATTCTGAAATTCTAACTCCGTTGTATAAAAGTATAAGGATTATTTGATAATACTTATCATCTTTCATAGTCCAAATAGTAGTGATTTCATCTTTACTGAATTTATTTCTGTCATACTTATTAGGATTTCGCTCTTTATATTGAATGATATCTACAAAGGATGAGTAGTCTTTGTTGCAAATATCATTTTTTAATGCGTAATCATAAAGCTGATTAAAAAGAACTTTTATTTTGCGTAAAGTAGGATAACTCTTACCACAAGTA
Source organism: uncultured Eubacterium sp. (assembly GCA_964461415.1). Lineage (GTDB taxonomy): Bacteria > Bacillota > Clostridia > Lachnospirales > Lachnospiraceae > Eubacterium_G. The sequence goes on along the minus strand of CAYWUE010000040.1, from coordinate 7,642 downwards.
TCAATTACTGTTTGTAAATCCACAAGTTTCAAATCCTTAAATATCTTTTTGTGTAAAGATGAACATGAATTATAACTTGCGGTATAACCTTTAACATTAGAGTTTGAAATGGTTGTATATTTTCTTTTTGACCATTCCTCATACACTTCCTCAAATGTCATTTTAGCTGCACGAGAATCAAATGGATTATTATTGTAGTCAGCTAGCATTTGTAAGCCTTCAGCTCTAGTAGTGGCATAGCCAACAATAATAAAATCCTGCACCTGCTTATCCTTATCTTTGTCGTAATGCCAACCTACTGTTTTACGAACAATATAAGGCTTACGTCTTTTCCCGGAAAGTTTTACAACGCTTCCGTATCCGTTGGGTAATTTCATAAACACCATTCCTTTCATTTAGTATTCAGAAGGCTAAATGAGAAAACCATAATTAATCTTTGTGAATTACCTTCGTAACACTTGGTCGAATTGTTTTCCACAATTCATAATTGTCTCTAGTTTGACTGCCATTATCTAATAATTCTTTCATAGCTTGCCAATCTTTTAAAAATTGAATTAAATTTGGATTGTCAAAAAATAATCCGATACCATCTTTGCTATCTTTTATTTCCATTGAAAACTTATCATCTATAGCAAATAGTAGTGGAAGAACATCACCATCCGCTTCAATATTAAATTCTAATAAAGAATTTACATTAACATTTAGAGCATCAGCTATTTTTTTTAGTTGTTCTTCTTTAGGAATATTTTTCCCTAATTCATATTTTCGAATAGCAACTTCATGAATACCAGATAATTCTCCAAGTTGTTTTTGAGTTAATCCACGCATTGTTCTGATTAATTTTATTTTTTTTCCAGTTTCCATATAAAGATACCTCCTGTAGATATAAAAGTAACATACAATTATGGTTAAGTCAATATATATAAAAATAATATTGACAGAGCAAATAAAGGTCTGTATAATAAATGGAAACAGAGCAAATAATGCTCTATAGAAAGGTGGTGATACTAATGGAAAAAAGTAATTATATAATTAAGTTACCTAATTTTACAGGAAGAAATGTTCCTATCAAGGAAATTGCAAAAGCAATTGGAAAAGATGCTCAATATGTTCGAGTAGGATTACAGGAAGGAATTTTAAAATTTGGATATGCAATTAAAATTGGAGATTCAAACGAATACAGTTACTATTGCCCGGACAAGAGAGTGTGGGAAGAAACCGGATACTTTAGAGAAGTTCCGGATATTGTGTAGTAGGAGAAAAGATGGTAATAAGTTTTAAAGAATGAGAAGTTCCTGACAGTGTGTTAGGGACTTTTTCTTTATGAAAAAAGTGTAGCTAATTAGATTAAAGAAAAATAAATATACAATATTTCTTAAAAATATTTTTGAGAAATATTGTACACGAGCAAATGCAACTTGCTCGTTATAAAGTGGTTAAGCGGCGTTACGCTTGCCCCGTTTGTGTTTGGGTTCCCAAACCAATAAGGGGACATTACTTTAGGAAATTTGAAACATATACTATGTCCCAAAGGTGTTAGAGATATTTATTATAAAAATAAAGAGAGGTAAAGCACTTATGAAAATTACAAAAACTATTAGCGGAGCAATGGAGAGTATTCCAAATCTGACTCACAACAGCAGAGAACATATTCCACCAAATTCTGTGGAAGAAAGACGTTATAGAAATGTATATTTTGATAATGATGGAATTGGTTTAAAAGAAGTATATGACAAATTGTTTGAAAAATCATATCAGGAATGGAGAGAAAAGCAGATAGCAAAAAGTAGAGGTGACAGATGTCCGGTTAATTATTATGAAAAAATCAGACAAGACAAACAAAAG
>CAYWUE010000040.1:0-5697 GCA_964461415.1 uncultured Eubacterium sp. | reverse complement strand
ACAAAAGCATTTGAAAAAATAGGATATGCAACAATTCAGGAACAAGCTGTGGATAAAGAGGGAAATCTTGTTTGGCAACTTGATAAAATGGGACACCGGGTCCCACAAATGAAACGTAAAAGTTTTGGAGGTGTTGATTGGGTGGAGGAACAAAAAGAAGTCCTGGCAAAAATGATGAAAGAAAGATATGGTTGGGAAAGAGAATACAAAGGCTCAAATCCTAGAGGAAATTTATTGTTAGCTGACTATAGAAGAGAGAAAGCAGCAGAGCGTGCAAAAGAGGCAGAGCAAAAACAAAAAGAACTAGAAACTCAAGTCGAAAAACTACAGAGTAGATATGATGAGATAGGAAAAGATATATATGATTCAGAAAAGCATTTGGAAGATTTGAATGATAAAGAAAAAACTACACAAGAAAAGATTGCAAGAGCAGAACAAAAAGCAGATGCGGTAGAAAAGAAAGCTATGATAGCAGAGGTCTTAAATTTAAAACTTCAAAGATATGGAATGGAAGAAAAAGAATATCTTATGAGAGAAGAAATAATAGACCTGTCATATGAAAATGAATCCTTAAAACAGGAGAATAAGGAATTGAAGGAAAAGTTAAAACAGGCATACGATTATATGAAACAATTTGTTGTTAAAGGAAGAAATATGCTAGAGGACTTTTAGGAGAAAACAGCGCAGGTGGTGGAGAGAGTAATTGGAAGGGGAAGATGATACAAAATTTAATACACAATATAAGTGAACATAGAGAAAAAATATGATATTATCAAAAAAACAAATTAGTGAGGCATTAAGAATGAATAATAAGTATGTAAAATTAGGGTCTGAATTTGAAAATTTGATGTGTAGAATTTTAGAATTAGCTGGATATACTGTTAAGAAAGAAGTGTTGATTTCGGATAAGTACTATATTGACATTATCGCGTATAAGGAGGAGAAGAGATATTATTTAGAATTGAAGACATCAACATCAGGAAAAATGAATAGTATAAATATCTATAGAAAGGCTATGGATAGAGTTTATAAGTTGGCAAATATGGATGATGCAGTCCCTGTTTTTGCAGTATTATCTGTAATAAATAAGCGCATTAGAAAAGAAATAAATGAAATATATCCCAATATGGTAGTGCTAGATATTTCTAACATATTATTCGAGATTAAAGGAACGAAAGAGGAGTCAGAGTTAATTGCATTGGCTCCATTTGCGTTAGATGCTGTTGAACCAGAAGAAGGAAACTTTAACTTAAAGTGGCTGATGCATTATGATGATACTGTTACATATATTCATCAATTAGATAATTGCCCTCAGGGGAGAGAAGGAGCGACAGAATTTGAAAAAATATGCACAGATATTCTTAAATATATTTTTGATGATGATTTAACATTATGGGATGAACAGGGAAAGTCTAATAATAATTTATATAGGTTTGATTTACTGTGCCGGATAAAAGATAATAATTCAAAAACATTTTGGAAAATGATGGAAGAGTATTTTAAATCTAAATATATAATTTTTGAATTTAAAAATTACAAAGACGAAGTTTCACAAAAGGAAATTTACACTACAGAACGTTATCTGTACAGAAAGGCATTGAGGAATGTTGCAATTATTATTGCTAGAAATGGATATGATGATAATTCGAAATGGGCTGCAAAAGGAAGCCTTCGAGAAGCTGGAAAATTAATTCTTTTGCTGGACGTTGGGGATTTAAGTAAGATGATTGAAATGAAAAAAAATCAGGATGATCCTTCTAGTTATATTTTAAGCAAATTAGATTGTTTACTCGAAAACCTAGAAAAATAGATATCAAAAAATGATACATAAGAGTACAAATGGATATATTATAAGTATTATTTGCATATAAGTAGTAGGAGCAGAAGAAGAAGAAGAAGAAGAGGCAACCCGCTATGGATAGGCTATACAATGGGGGTTAGGATTCTTCAAAGAAAAATGTTTTTGTTAGATATGAGAGGGTAGTAGCTATAGGAAAGAACAGAATACGTATTAACTTTCAAAAAAGGGTGACGTTTTATTTAGTGCACCTTTCTGGCTAGAAAACGAAATACATTGCAATTAAAATGACACAGTTTTCGCCCATAAAGAATGATTATCATTGTTTGAAATTTAGTAAATCATTATACAAATAGCTAAAATAAAACTTTTTGTGTAAGATGTATAAGTAAAGGAGGATATTAATGGATATAAATAATATAATATCTATAATTATTAGTATATTAGGTTCATCGGTAATAACGTTGATTTTGTCTACTATTATTTTTCAACCAATGCAAGAAAAAAGAAAGTATATTTTTGATGAAAAAAAGAGAGTGTATGATTCTATAATCATATTTGCACAGATTGTACTTTTTCCAACTGAAGCAAAATTTTCTTTAGGTGTTACAAGGTACAATATACAAGAGTTATCAGATGATGAAAATAGAAAAAATGCAATAAATGATTTAAAAATGTCAATTCCTAAATTGAAGTTGATTTCAAAAGATGCTACTCTTGTCCATGAAGTAGATAAATTTATTGAGCAAAAAAGTGAAGAACAATTTGATATACTTGTTAATCGACTCAGGAAGGACTTATATAAATAAAACTATATTTAATAAACATAATAACTGTATAAGTTGATTATTGTAAGTTATTTGGAAATAGCATTTTATAAGTTCAAAAAATCTAGTGGAATTTCATTAAAGAAGTAGTGACATCCCATACGTTTTATATATTCTAAAGTATCTCTATATTGATGCTGCAAGAACCAGTCGTTGAATACATAGATGTATTCAATGTTATAGTTAAGTGGTGCAAAAAGCTTTTTGTATTCTAGTTTTTTGAAATGGCATCCGGGTAATTTTTCGTCTACAGAACCTGAACAGTTTTGAAACTTTTTTTCAATTATGTAAGCTGTTTTGTTTTTGAAATTAATAAATGCTTCATCGGGTTGCCATTGCTTAGAATTGTATCTTGCGTAATCTATACCTTGTTTTTCTAGAAATTTAGTATAAAGCTGTTTTTTGGGAACTGATACACCAATTAGCTTTTTATTGTAATATACTTCGTTGTTCTTTATGGTATATCCAGCAACTTTTAAGGCCGCATTTAGAGACGTAACCTGTTCAAAGTGCAGACCATTTTTATTTGTTCTTGCGCCGCCACCATAAATATTAGGAACTTTTGACATTATTATTTTCCTCCTTAAAAAAATCTGTTATTTCAACATCAAGTGCATTGGCAATTTGGTTAAGCATAGATATGGACATACTTTTGTCGCAACTGTCTGCTTCGATTTTTGACAAATAGCTAATGCTTATTTCAGCTTTTTCAGCAAGTTGTACTTGTGTTAGTTTTGAAAATTTCCTATAAAGTTTTATATTTTTTCCAATAACCCTGTATAATTCCTTATCGTTATTAAAATTCATACCAAACACCTCTTTCACTATATGTGAATATTATCTCATGTTATAATAAATATATAAATTCACTTATAGTGAAAGAAATGCTGGACTATATATTCAATGTGAGATATCATAATGTTAATATTTATTATGTAAGGGGGTATGTCATATTAATTTACAACCAAATAATTTTGAACTAGAGCAAACAACAATATGGTCTTTTAAAGATAGGGGAGAGTGGGCTACACATTCAGGAAAATATAGAGGAAATTGGTCTCCATACATTCCAGGAAATTTGATACTACGTTACTCAAAAGAAGGTGACTGGGTAATAGATCAATTTATGGGGGAGTGGAACAACATTAGTGGAAGCTAAATTGTTAAACAGAAATATAATAGGTGTTGATATAAATCCACAAGCTATATCAATTTCGGAAAGAAATCTTCAATTTGAATGTGAAACACAATCGAAGATATTTATACGAAAAGAAAATGCAGCAAATTTGTCATTTATAAAAGATGAAAATATAGATTTTATTTGTACGCATCCGCCATATGCAGACATCATTAAATATAGCAAAGGCATAGAAGGGGATGTGTCATTGCTATCTAAGGATGAGTTTATAATTGAGATGAGAAAAGTTGCAGAGGAATGCTATAGAATTTTGAAAAAAGGAAAAATATGTGCAATAATGATTGGTGATATCAGAAAGCATGGAAAAGTTGTTCCATTAGGATTTGAGGTGATGCAATGCTTTTTAAATGTTGGATTTACAAATAAAGAGATTATTATAAAAGAACAACATAATTGCCGTTCAACAGAATTTTGGGAGAAACAAAACAATAAATTTTTGTTATTAGCACATGAATATATTTTTGTGTTTCAAAAATAAAAGTAAAAAAATAGGGTGCTGTTTATATTGTTATTTTGTTTATATGCAAGTATAATATTAGACATAGTATATAGATAGAGAAGAGGAAAAAATGAAGAATCTAAATGTTGCTCCGTTCGTAAAATGGGCAGGAGGTAAACGTCAATTATTATCAAAAATCAAGGAAAGAATGCCTGAACAATATAATGATTACTATGAGCCTTTTGTTGGTGGAGGAGCAGTAGTATTAGAATTACAACCGGAAAACGCAGTTATTAATGACATTAATAAATCTTTAATTAATGCTTATACGCAAATAGCAAATAATCCTGATGAGTTTTTAGGTGCAGTAAATATGCTTGATAACGAAATGTGGGATGACGGTAAGGAATATTATTACTCAATAAGAGAACATTATAATGATAAACTAATGCGAGAAGAGTTTGATGTAGAATTAGCAGCATTGTTTGTATTTATTAATAAACATTGTTTTAACGGATTGTATCGTGTAAATGGAAAAGGTCTTTTTAATGTACCGTATAATAAGAGTCGTAAGGCATCAGTAGATAAAAAAGCGATTTTAGAAACATCGAAATATTTGAGAAGTATAAATATTATTAATGGAGATTTTGAAAATGCATGTAGAAACGCACAAGCTGGTGATTTCGTATTTATAGACAGTCCGTATGCACCTTTAAAACCTACATCATTTGAGTCTTATACAAAAGAAGGTTTTGATGTGGAAAGCCATAGAAGATTAGCAAATTTATTTGATGAACTATCAGAAAGAGGATGTTACTGTATGCTTACAAATCATAATACAGAGTTTATTAATGAATTATATGGTAATAAAGGATATTCAATAGATGTCCTTTCAGTAAAACGAATGATAAATTCTGATGCTTTAAATAGAGTTGGAGAAGAGGTAATTATATACAATTATTAGGAGTAAAACTGATGGAAAAAATAGTTAGCAAAAATATTCCATTATACTTCGAGACTGAAGAATCACAATTAATACTAGGAGATTCATTTGAGATTTTAAAAAAAATGAAATCAGAATCTGTGGATATGATATTTGCAGATCCACCTTACTTTTTAAGTAATGATGGAGTTACCTGCCAAGGGGGAAAAATGGTTTCAGTAAATAAAGGCTCATGGGATAAGCTTTCAAAAAATGGAACTAGTGTTGAAGAAAAACATAAGTTTAACAGAAAATGGATTAGATTATGTAAGAAAGTACTGAAGCCAAATGGAACAATATGGATATCAGGAACATTACATAATATATATTCGATTGGTATGGCGTTGGAGCAGGAAGGTTTTAAAATTATTAATAATATAACATGGCAGAAAACCAACCCACCACCAAACTTAGCATGTCGATGCTTCACACATTCTACGGAAACCATTTTAT
>CAYWUE010000039.1:0-17423 GCA_964461415.1 uncultured Eubacterium sp. | reverse complement strand
GATTGAAGTGGTTGACAACAGTATCACTCAGACACTTACAAGAAGTATTTATACAACATTAACAACATTTGTAATGGTATTTATGATTTTCGTAATGGGTGTTTCATCAATTAAGGAATTCACATTACCACTTATGGTAGGTATGATTGCAGGTGCATTCTCATCTGTATTCCTTACAGGCTCAGTGTGGTATGTTTTAAAAGGAAAAAAATCTGATAAATAATAATTATTGGATTTAGAAACGGTATTGCCAAAACAGGTGATACCGTTTCTTAATCTTTCGGGAGAATATTTATGAAAGAAAGATGGTATTTGCAGACCAAAAAAGCTGATTTTAAAAGCATATCTGAAAAGTTTGGAATAAGTCCAATTGTTGCAAGGATTATTCGAAACAGAGATGTAGCAGGAGATGAAAATATAGAAAGGTATCTTAAGTCTGATATTGAAAAATTAAGCTCGCCATGGCTTTTTAAGGATATGGATAGGGCTGTGGATATTTTAAAAATAAAAATAGCGTCCCAAAACAAAATAAGAATTATATGTGATTATGATGTTGATGGAGTTTGTTCGGGCTATATTTTATACAGGGCTCTAAAAAAGATGGGAGCGGTTGTAGATGTAGTTGTGCCTCACAGAATCGAGGATGGATATGGTATAAATGAATCGTTGATAAAAAAAGCTTGTGAGCAAAATATCGATACAATTCTTACAAGTGATAATGGAATTGCAGCTTACGAACAGATTCAATATGCAAAAAGTTTAGGACTTACGGTTATTATTACAGACCATCATGAAGTACCATATAAGGAGACAACAGAGGGTAAAGAATATATAGTACCGAAAGCGGATGCTGTTGTTAATCATAAGCAACCTGATTGTATGTATCCGTTTAAGGAATTATGCGGAACAATGGTCGCATATCAGCTTATTTCGGCTTTGGCAGAATCATTTGGCATATCAAAAAGGGAAGTTTATGGATTGCTTGTGTATGGGGCTATAGCCACTATCTGTGACGTGGTTGACCTACAGGGCGAAAATAGAATGATTGTGCAATACGGTCTTGAAGCATTGAAGAAAAATAAAGATGTAGGCATTAATGCGCTTATAAATGCTTGCGATATAGACAAAAACAGCATAAAATCTTATCATGTAGGTTTTGTTATTGGTCCTTGTATAAATGCTAGTGGGCGATTAGAAACTGCAAAAAAATCTATCGAACTGTTAAATGAAGAAGATGTTAATAAAGCAAATATTCTTGCAAAGGAACTAAAGAAGATAAATGATGAACGAAAAGAAATGACTGTTGAAGGTGCAAGAATTGCAGGGGAGATGGCTAAAGAGTGCAAGGACAGGGTGTTGATTATTTACTTGAGAGAATGCCATGAAAGTATTGCAGGAATTATTGCTGGAAGAGTGCGGGAAATGTATAATAAACCGGTTATTGTTCTAACTGATGCAAAGGAAGGCGTTAAAGGTTCAGGCAGGTCCATAGAAGAATATGATATGTATGAGGAACTTAGCAAGGTTAAGGATTTGTTTACTAAGTTTGGTGGTCATAAAATGGCAGCTGGTGTATCGCTTCCGAAGGAAAACATTGAAATTCTAAGAAAAAGGTTAAATGAAAACTGTACATTGACAGAGGAAGATTTGTATAGAAAGGTTTGGATAGATATGCAGCTTCCGCTAGAATATGTAACATATAATTTAGTTGAAGAATTAAATTGCTTAGAGCCTTTTGGAAAGAGTAATGAAAAACCTGTTTTTGCTGAGAAAAATTTAAAAATTAAAAAGCTAGAAATAAAAGGCGCAAGCGGTAATGTTCTAAAAATGGTTGTTGAAAACAGCAATAACTACAGAATGACAGCCTTGCTTTTTCAAAATACACAGGAATTTATGAAAATGCTTATGGACAAGTACGGGCAGGAAGAAATAAATAAGGCATTATCCGGCAAAAATAATGAAATAAGTATAATGGCAACCTTTTATCCGAAGATAAATGAGTATAAAGGCCGTACAGAATTACAAATAGTTATTGATAGATTTTGTTAATAAAGGTAAAATAATATATTATGATGATAATTCACATTTAGGAGGAAAAATGAGCACAGTAGAAAAGTACATTAGAAGCATTCCTGATTTTCCAGAACCAGGTATAATTTTTAGAGATATAACAACAGTTACACAAGATCCGAAAGGTTTAAAACTTGCTATATCAAGTATGGAAGATAAGATTAAGGATTTGGACTTTGATGTTATTGTAGGACTTGAGGCTAGAGGATTTATGTTTGGAACACCTATAGCATGCGATATGAATAAAGGGTTTGTTCCAATTAGAAAAAAAGGAAAGCTTCCATGGAAAACTATATCTGAATCATATGAGTTAGAATATGGTAGCGCAGAAATTGAAATTCATACTGATGCTATAAAAAAAGGACAGAAAGTAGTTATTGTAGATGATTTGATAGCTACAGGTGGAACTGTAAAGGCAGCAATAAATCTGATTGAACGTCTTGGCGGTGAAGTTGTATCCTGCCTGTTTTTAACTGAGCTTGCAGGACTTGAGGGAAGAAAAACTCTTGAGGGATATGATGTAAGATCAGTTGTAGTTTACGAAGGCAAATAATTTTTTTATGGAGAACTCTATGGGCGAAAATATTAACGTTAAAATTGAAAATCATGGTGTTATACCAAAAGAAGAAGAACATGCGACACCGGAAGAATTGTATGACAGATTAATTGAAAAAATTAAAAAATATCATCCTTTAGCAGGTGATTTGAAGATGATTGAAAAGGCATACAATTTTGCAAAACAATCACATGGAGAACAAAAACGTAAATCGGGTGAACCTTATATAATTCACCCTCTTCATACTGCACTGATTTTAGCAGACTTAGAGTTAGATAAAGAATCTATTATGGCAGGCTTGCTTCATGACGTAATGGAAGATACCAAGGTAACAAGAGAGCAGATGATAAAGGAATTTGGCGAAGAAGTTACAGATTTGGTAGATGGCGTAACAAAACTTACAAAATTAGACTATGATGCAGATAAGGTAGAAAAGCAGGCTGAAAATCTTAGAAAAATGTTCCTTGCGATGGCTAAGGATATTCGTGTTATTCTTATAAAATTAGCAGACAGACTTCATAATATGCGTACATTACAGTATATGAAACCTGAAAAGCAAAAAGAAAAATCTAAAGAGACAATGGAAATTTATGCACCTATTGCCGATAGATTAGGTATTTCTAAGATTAAAGTGGAGTTAGATGATTTAGCCCTTAGATATTTAGAACCTGAAAAATACAGAGATTTGGTAGATGGGGTACATTTGCGTCTCGAGCATAGAGAAGAATTTATGAGTAAACTCATAGATGAGGTGGCCGGATATATAAAAAAGGCCGGAATAAAAGCTAACATTGATGGTCGTGTGAAACATTATTTTAGTATTTACAAAAAAATGGTAAATCAGAACAAAACTTTAGACCAGATATATGATGTTTTTGCAGTTCGTATTATTGTAGATACAGTTATGGAATGTTATGGTGCATTAGGTGTGATTCACGAAAAATATACTCCTGTACCGGGTAGATTTAAAGATTATATAGCAATGCCAAAACAAAATATGTATCAGTCTCTTCATACGACTTTGATTGGCCCGAATGGACAACCTTTTGAGATTCAGATACGAACAATGGAAATGCACAAAACTGCAGAATATGGTATTGCTGCGCATTGGAAATATAAAGAAAACCTGACTGGTGAAGGTGATAATGAGGAACAGAAAATAAGTTGGTTAAGACAGATTCTAGAATGGCAGAGAGATTTATCAGATAACCATGAATTTTTAAATCTTTTAAAAGATGATCTTAATATGTTTTCTGATAATGTATATTGTTTTACACCAAATGGAGATTTAAAAAGTCTTCCAAATGGTTCGACACCTATAGATTTTGCTTATAATATCCATAGTGCTGTAGGTAACAAAATGGTAGGAGCCAGAGTAAATGGTAAAATGGTAAATATCGATTACCAGATTCAGAATGGTGACCAGGTAGAGGTTGTTACATCTAATAATTCTAATGGTCCGAGTATGGATTGGCTCAAAATAGTAAAAAGTACACAGGCAAAAAATAAAATAAATCAATGGTTCAAGCTTCAGAATAAAGAAGAAAATATTGTAAAAGGAAAAGAACTTATTGAAAAGTATTGTAAGTCTAAAGGTATTGTATTACAGGATATCTTAAAGACTGAATATATGGAAAAAGTCAGATTAAAATATAGCTATAAGGACTGGAATTCGCTTGTGGCATCTGTTGGTCATGGTGGACTTAAGGAAGGTCAGATTGTAAATAAACTTGTGGAAGAATATAAGAAGAAACACAAGAAAGAGATTACAGACCAGGATGTTCTTAATGCAACAATTGGTGAAAAGGCTGAAAACAGAACGCATACTTCAAAGAGTGGAATTGTAGTAGAAGGTATGGATGATGTGGCAGTGAGATTTTCAAAATGCTGCAGTCCGGTTCCCGGTGATGAAATTATTGGTTTTGTTACAAGAGGACGAGGAGTATCTATACATCGAACAGACTGTATTAATGTTATCAATCTTCCTGATTTTGAGAGAGGCAGACTGATTGAAGCAAGCTGGGCGGCAGATGAAGGCAAACAAGATGGAAGATATATGACGGAAATTCTTATATATGCTCATAACAGAGTAGGAATTTTAACTGATTTGTCTAAGATTTTTACAGAAAAAGATATAGATGTACATGCTTTAAATTGTCGTACAAGCAAATCAGAAATAGCAACAATATCAATGTCTTTTGCTACTCATGGTACAGAGGAACTTAACAGTCTTGTAGCAAGAATCAGACAGATAGACAGTATTATTGATATTGAGAGAACTACAGGATGATAAAAAGCTGTATATCAAAAAAATGGAGTAGATATGGGAAAAATAGAAATAAGAAATTTATTAGTAAGCGAATGCTATACTAATTGTTATTTAGTAAAAAATAAAGAAACCGGAGAGGGATTTATAGTTGATCCGGGTGATAATGAATTAAAAATTTCAACTAACATTTCAAAAATGGAAATGAAGCCTGTTGCAATCCTTTTGACGCATGGACATTATGACCATATTGGCGCTGCAAATGCATTAAAAGAAAGATATAGAATCAATATATATGTTTCAGCAGATGAAAAGGAACTTATGGAAGACAAAAGAATGAATCTATCATCTTATTTTGGGACTTCTTTTACTGCAAAAGGTGATGTTTATATAAAAGATGGTGATGAATTATCTATAGCAGGTATCGACATGAAATTTATTGCAACACCGGGACACACACCAGGAAGCGGTTGTTATTATTTGAAGGATAATGAAATATTGCTAAGTGGTGATACATTGTTTTATGCAAGCAGGGGAAGAACAGATTTTCCGGGCGGAAGTGAGTCACAGATAATGAAATCAATCAGAGAAAAATTATTGATTTTACCTGATGAAACAGCAGTATTTCCAGGGCATAATGACAGTACAACAATAGGCAGAGAAAAGGTATATTATTAATGATTAATATTCAAATAATACCGGAAGAATTTAAATATGATATACAGTCATTAGTACAGGCTTTTTATGTAGGACATCCATTTAAAGTAAATGAAGATGTAGAGGGTTGCTACAGAACTTTGAAGGTTACATATGAGATGGAAAGAATTAATGTTAAGCTGTACTCAGATAATGATAGTGTTTTAGAAAATAGTATTTACTGGGATTGTAGAGAGATATTTAATAAGAAAAATTCCAATGACGAACATAGAAGATTAACAAAAAATATACTTAAAAATTTGGTATATGGTATTCTAAGCGCAGATACAGAGATTGAGCTTCCATGGGGTAATCTTACAGGGATTAGACCGGCTAAGATTCCAGGAATGTTAATAGAACAGGGGTTAAATGAGAATGAAGTTAGAAATATAATGAAGGAAACATATCTAATTTCAGATGAAAAGCTAGAACTGGCAATGGATATTTCAACAAGAGAGAGAGAGTTATTGTCAGACATAAATTACAGAGATGGCTACAGCTTGTATGCAGGTATTCCTTTTTGTCCTACAACTTGTTTATATTGTTCATTTACATCATTTCCTATTGCAATATATAAAGATAAGGTTGATAGGTATGTAGATGCTCTGATAAAGGAAATTAAGTTTCTTGGAGAAAAATTAAAAGGCAGGGAACTTAACACTGTATATATAGGAGGTGGCACACCTACTACGTTAGAGCCGGAACAACTAGACAGATTAATAAAAAGTCTTAAAGAGAATTTTGACTTTGGAACTGTAAGGGAGTTTACGGTAGAGGCAGGCAGACCGGATAGTATTACAAAAGATAAATTAGAGATTTTAAAGGAGAATGGAGTTAGCAGAATATCTATAAATCCTCAGACTATGAATCAGAAAACATTGGACATTATTGGCAGAAAGCACTCTGTGGAACAGGTTAGGGAAGCTTTTCGATTAGCAAGAGAGTGTGGTCACAATAATATTAATATGGACTTTATTGTTGGACTTCCGGGAGAAAATGAAGATATGGTAAGATATTCCATGGAGGAAGCAATGAAGCTTAATCCGGAAGGAATAACAATTCATTCTTTGGCATTAAAGAGAGCTTCAAGACTTAATATAAAAAGGGACGAATATGCTAATATGAATATGAGCAATGATTCTAAACTTATGAATATTACCAAGGAATATGCAACAAAAATGGGTATGAAACCTTATTATTTGTACAGACAAAAAAATATGGCAGGTAATCAGGAAAATGTCGGATATTCTGTTAACGGATGTGAAGGAATTTATAACATTTTGATGATGGGAGATTTTCAGGATGTTTGGGCTGTTGGTGCAGGTGCAGTAACAAAACTGCTTTCACAAGACAGAAAAGAAGGAAAAAGAGTTGATACTGTAAAAAATGTAGACCAATATATTGACAGAATTGATGAAATGATTGAAAGAAAACTTTCAGTACTACGCGATAGAACATAAGATTAGAATAAAAATATGATAATAATAAAAAGGAGACATATTATGGGATTAAGTAAGAAGCCTGTAACAGGAATGAAGGATATTCTTCCTGAAGAAATGAGAATTAGAAATTATGTGCAGAATGTAATAAAAGATACATATAAAGCATTTGGTTTTACACAGATTGAAACGCCTTGTGTAGAAAATATTTCTAACCTTACTAATAAGCAGGGCGGCGAAAATGAGAAGTTAATTTTTAAAATTTTAAAAAGGGGAGAAAAGTTAAATCTTGAAACTGCAAAAGAAGACAGCGATGTGGTAGATAATGGTTTAAGATATGATTTGACAGTTCCTCTTGTAAGATATTATTCTAATAATGCGAACAATTTGCCTGCTCCATTCAAAGCATTGCAAATGGGCAATGTATGGAGAGCTGACAGACCACAGAGAGGTCGTTACCGTCAGTTTATGCAGTGTGATATTGATATATTAGGGGACCCAAGTAATTTAGCAGAAATAGAACTGATTCTTGCAACAACTACTACACTTGGAAAGCTTGGATTTAAGAATTTCCAAATTAGAATTAACGAGAGAAGAATCTTAAAGGCTATGGCTGCGTACAGTGGATTTCCAAAAGAGAGCTATGACAGTGTATTTATTATCCTTGATAAGATGGACAAGATTGGTTTAGATGGAGTTAAGGAAGAACTGATTAAGTACGGTTTTACAACTGAATCAGTAAATAAATATACAGAATTATTTGAAGAAATTGAAAAACAGACTAATGCAATTGATTATTTGGCAATGAAGTTAGGCGATTATATGGATGAGGATGTTAAGCAGTGGATGAATGAGATTATTGATAGCGTTAAAGCTACTAAATCATCTGATTTTGAAATTGTATTTGACCCAACTTTAGTTAGAGGAATGTCCTATTATACAGGAACAATCTTTGAGATTGCCATTCCGGAATTTGGAGGAAGCTGCGGTGGCGGTGGACGTTATGACAAGATGGTTGGCAAGTTTATTGGACATGATGTACCTGCTTGTGGTTTTTCAATAGGTTTTGAGAGAATCGTACTCTTACTTATGGAACAAGGATTTAAGATTCCGGAAGATTATGACAAGGTTGCATATCTTATTGAAAAAGGTGTAAAGGGTAATGATTTATGTGATGTTATTGCCAAAGCGCAGGAAGAACGTAAGAATGGCACTCAGGTGCTTGTAACAAGAATGAATAAGAATAAGAAGTTCCAGAAAGAACAGCTTATGGAACAAGGTTATGAAAATTTTAAGGAATTTTATAAGAATCCGTTGAAATAATAAAAGAAAGCTATCGCAATCCTATAAACTTTAGACAGTGGTTTAAAGTGTTTAAAAGTAAAGTCTTATATTATATTTATTAGATATGTACTAAAGAAAAGTTAGAAGGAGCAGGGAATATGATTGATTTTGTAAATAGTAATTGCAAAGAAGTAAGCAAGGAAGAGATGCAAAAAATCTATGAAAAAATTGCCACACCTAATAAATTAGGCGCAGTAATCAAGATGGATGATTTTTTTACTGATAGTCCGACAATTTTTAAAAAGGACGGTATGTTTTATATGTACTATGTCGCTATATCAAAAGATTGCAGTGTTTCAGGATATGAAACACATTTGTCAAAATCAGAAGATTTGATAAATTGGACTTATTGCGGAACAGTTTTTAAAAGAAACGAACTTAATAGATGGGATAGCAAGCAGTGTGCAGGATATGCAGCTTTTGTAGATACTGATTTTGAAGGGGATTTTGGTATTAATAAGGTTAATGACAAGTACTACATTTCATATCTGGCAGGAAACAGTGACGGTTATGAGCCGGATCCTTTGTATATGGGAATGGCAAAAACTGATGACCCAACGACTGCAGAGGGATTTGAACGTTTTTTGGAGCCTATTTTAAGGCCGGATGATAATGATAGCCGAGAATTAGAAAAACGTACACTTTATAAGAGCTTCATCTTTGAAGATGAATTAAATACTACCGGACATAAGTATGTCAATGTTTATAATGGCAAAGCAGATGATGAAACAGAACGAATTTTTTTGGCAGTTTCTGATGATGGTGAGCATTGGGAAAGATACGGAGACAGAGCGATTATTGATTTGATTTCTAACGTTCCAAATAGTAGAATTTGTGGGGACCCACAGATTATTCGAATAGATGATATTTATGTAATGATATTTTTCCGTTATATTTTAGGAAAACCTGCATATAACACTTTTGCCTGCTCTAGAGACTTGATTAATTGGACACATTGGGATGGAGAACCGTTGGTAAAAAGTGAGTATGAGTGGGAAAATGTGCATGCTCATAAATCATATTTTGTTCGCCATAATGGCAAAAATTATCATTTCTATTGCGCTGTAAATGATAAGAATGAAAGATTTATTGCACTTGCAACATCATAGAAAATGGATTATTATTACAAGGATAAAATTAATTAAAACTCAACAATTTAAGATTATAAATCCAGGAGGAAATTATGGCAGAGTCAATGAAGGGGCTTCATAGAAGTCACAGATGCACAGAAGTATCAAATAAGAATATAGGCGAGACAGTTACCGTTATGGGCTGGGTTCAGAAGAGAAGAAATTTAGGAAGCCTTATTTTTATAGATTTAAGAGATAGAACAGGTCTTCTTCAGTTAGTTTTTGATGAAAATGATGGAGAGGTTTTTGAAAAGGCAAAAGAACTTAGAAGTGAGTTCGTTATCGCAGCAGTTGGTAAGGTTAGACAGCGTGCTGGAGCAGTTAATGAAGGTATGGCAACAGGTGATATCGAGGTTACAGTTGATTCACTGCGTATTCTTTCAGAATCAGCTACACCTCCATTCCAGATTGAGGAAGATGCTAATACTAAAGAAGAATTGAGATTAAAATATAGATATTTAGATTTAAGAAAACCACATCTACAGAGAAACTTAAAGATGCGTAGTGACATTACAACATTTATTCGCAAGTTTATGTCTGAAGAAGGTTTTATCGAAATTGAAACACCAACACTTTGCAAGAGTACACCGGAAGGAGCAAGAGATTATCTTGTACCTAGTCGTGTTCATCCTGGTGAATTCTATGCATTGCCACAGAGTCCACAGATTTTTAAACAATTGTTGATGTGCTCAGGATATGACAGGTATATTCAGATTGCCAAGTGTTACAGAGATGAGGATTTAAGAGCTGACAGACAGCCTGAATTTACACAGGTAGATATGGAATTATCTTTTGTGGATGTTGAAGATGTATTAGATGTTAACGAAAGATTATTACAGGCATTATTTAAAGAAATATTAGATGTGGATGTAAAACTTCCACTTCCTAGAATGACATGGCAGGAAGCTATGGACAGATATGGTTCAGACAAGCCTGATACACGCTTTGGAATGGAACTTGTAAACGTAACAGACATTGTTAAAGAGTGTGGATTTGGCGTATTTACAGGTGCAATCGAAAATGGTGGCACAGTTAGAGGTATTAATGTAAAAGATCAGGGGGCAATGCCTAGAAAGAAGATTGATAAGTTAGTTGAATCTGCTAAGGGCAATGGAGCTAAGGGATTGGCATATCTTTGTATTAATGAAGATGGCACTTATAAATCATCATTTTCTAAGTTTATGACAGATGATGAATTAGATAATCTTGTCAAGGCGATGGATGGAAAGCCTGGAGATTTATTATTATTTGCTGCTGACAGAAATAAGATTGTATGGAATGTTTTAGGCGCATTAAGATTAGAATTAGGCGAACAGTTAGAATTAATTGACCACAATAAGTTTAATTTCTTATGGGTTGTAGAATTTCCACAGTTTGAATGGTCAGATGAGCAGGAAAGATTTATTGCTATGCATCATCCGTTTACAATGCCTATGGAGGAAGATTTAGAATTCCTTGAAACAGATTTAGGAAGAGTTCGTGCAAAAGCATATGATATTGTATTAAATGGTTCAGAAATTGGCGGTGGTAGTGTGAGAATCCATCAGGCAGATATTCAGGAGAGAATGTTTAGAGCATTAGGATTCTCAGATGAGGAAGCTTATGAACAGTTCGGATTCCTTATTGATGCATTCAAGTATGGTGTTCCACCACATGCAGGTCTTGCATATGGCCTTGACAGATTAGTTATGCATATGACAGGAGAAGATAATATACGTGAAGTAATTGCATTCCCTAAAGTTAAAGATGCATCATGTCTTATGACAGAAGCTCCAAGTCCGGTAGATAAAAAACAGTTAGATGAACTTTATCTTGAAACTGTAAATGTTGAAAAAGAACAGGAATAATTAGATAATAAAGATAGTAAAAGGAGACTTTATCAAGTAGTTTAATTGATTAGGTCTCCTTTTAAAAATATAGGAAAATTTGATCCTTGTTACTTTATATTTTTAATCTCATTTTTCTAAGTTTTTCCTGTAACTCACCGGTATAAGCAGATAATTCCTCATATTCTTTAACAAAATCATTGTGATGCTGTTCAAGTTGGTGAAGCTCGTATTTTAATTGAGATACCTCATTTTGAAGATTTACGGTATTAGAAGATTCAGATGAAGAAAAATTAAATGTAGTTATTATTTTAAAATCTGAAGATAAAAACAAAAGCTTTTTGCCACAAAATAAAACTATAGAGTCATTATATTCTACGGATAACAGATTTGGAGCAAAATCCATATCATTAAAAATCAGTATTTTTGATTTGAAATCATCATTAGATGTAGATACAAACAAACTGTATTTATTATCTTTAGCGACTATATAAAAAACAAATAATTTATTTTTATATTCTAAAATAGTAGAAGTGGATTTTGATATAAAAACCTCATTAATAGAAGTTTGAGTAAGCTGACAGATAACTGTGGAACTGTCTACAGACTGGTAACTGATATAGTTAGGTGAGATGGAGGTATAAAGTTTAAAATCAGAATTAATATCTTTTAATAGTATGCCATTATTAATTACTCTGCCTGCATTGATAATATATTTATGCAAGGAGTTTTTAGACAGCCAAAAGATAATTGGCTGTCCATTATTTTGCTCTAAAATATGATACATAAAACTCTCCTTTTAAAGAAAAATACTAAAAATCTATGTTTGAGTATATTCATTCAGTAAAGGATATATGTATGTTTCAAGTGAAATATTACTTATAGTACATAAATTTAGTGAATCGAAAATATAAGTTTAACTTAAAAAAATAAGCTTAATTTTTATTTAATAAAATTAATTGAAATATGGAAATAATATTTAGTCCATTAAATTTATAACATCAAAGGCGCTTTTTACTATATGTATTGGGAGATTTTTTAAATCATCATTTGGATATTTTAAATCAGGAATACATATAACAGGAATACCTGCAGCACTAGCGGCACGTATACCATTTTCTGAGTCTTCAAAAATTACAGCTTCATCTTTAGACAGATGAGTTTTTTCAAGAGCCTTTAAGAAGATTTCAGGATTAGGTTTGGAGTGTTCTACCATATCACCACCTATGACATAGTCAATATACTTAGACAAACCTGAAATTTTCAGATATTTTTCAACCAAAGGTGTAATAGAAGAAGAAGCAACACAGCACATTGTTTTATTTTTCTTGAAAAAATCAAGAAGCTCAGGGATACCTGGCATAATATCTAGTCCGTTTTCTGATATGTCTTTAGCAATTAACTCTCTTGTTTCGGCAAAAATTTTGTCAGTTGAAAAATCATCACTGTAGATTTTTTTATGTATAATTTTCACATCATTAATTGCAAGTCCAAGAGTTTGAAGAAAATCTTCTAAGCGTGCAGGATAACCATATTTTTTTAAAACTATACATAGGTGTTTGAAGAATTGTCTTTCAGTATTAAAAATCAAGCCGTCCATATCAAAAATGGCTAACTTTGGAATTTGCATATTTTTCTCCTTGAATATAAACATTTTTATAGATACTCTGTTAATTGTTTGATAACAGAGAGTGATAATTAAAAAAATAATTATTTTTTAATAAGACAATAATAACATATTATGCTAATAAAATAAATAAAAACTTAAGATTAAATATTTTATAAAATCAAAATTTAATATTTGCATAAAGTTAAAATATAAAGTTACTGTTAAGTTTAATATATAATTAAGACTAAAAATCTAGATTGATATAAAATTAAGAGTATAAGATTATAATTTAACAGAATTAATATTTCACTTTATTAAAGTGTGAAAATGTGATAAACTAACGCTTAATGAAATAAAATAAAAAACGGAGGTATGATATGTTTTCATTTGATGAAATTAAAAATGCAGATATTGAGATTGCAAATGCAATGCAGGAAGAGATGGAAAGACAGCAGTCACATCTTGAACTTATTGCATCAGAAAACATTGTAACTAAGTCTGTTATGGCAGCTATGGGAAGCCATTTAACAAATAAATATGCAGAAGGTTATCCGGGAAAAAGATATTATGGCGGATGTGACTATGTAGATGTAGTAGAACAGCTTGCTATTGATAGAGCAAAAGAATTATTTGGATGTACATATGCTAACGTTCAGCCACATTCAGGTGCACAGGCTAACATGGCTGTGTTTTTTTCTCTTGTTAAACCGGGAGATACTGTCATGGGAATGAGCCTTGATGCAGGTGGACATTTAACACATGGTTCACCTGTTAATATGTCAGGAACATATTTTAATATTGTTTCATATGGCGTTAATGAAGAAGGACTTATAGATTATGATGAAGTATTAACTAAGGCTAAGGAATGTAAGCCTAAGCTTATTGTAGCGGGTGCAAGTGCATATCCTAGAAAAATTGATTTTAAGAAATTCAGAGAAATCGCTGATGAAGTAGGAGCTTATCTTATGGTAGATATGGCACATATTGCTGGTCTTGTAGCAGGTGGACAGCATATGAGTCCTATTCCATATGCTCATGTAACTACAACAACTACACATAAAACTTTAAGAGGTCCAAGAGGCGGACTTATTCTTTCAAGTGAAGAATTTGCCTTAGAGCACAAGCTTAACAAAGCTATATTCCCTGGTATTCAGGGAGGACCGTTAATGCACGTTATTGCAGCAAAAGCAGTTTGTTTTAAGGAAGCATTATCAGATGACTTTAAGGAATATGCAAAGAATATCGTTGACAATGCACAGGCTCTTGCTAAGGGACTTACAGACAGAGGCTTTGATTTAGTATCAGGTGGTACAGACAATCATCTTATGCTTGTTGATTTGAGAAGCAAAAATATTACAGGTAAAGAATTTGAAATTGCACTTGACGGTGCAAATATTACATGCAATAAAAATGCCATTCCAAATGACCCACAAAAACCTGGTATTACAAGTGGTGTGAGAATTGGAACACCAGCTATTACAACCAGAGGACTTAATGTAGAAGATATGGATGTAGTTGCAGAGTGCATGGCAATGATAGCCGAAGCGCCTGAAGACAATAAAGAAGCTGTAAAAGCAATGGTGAAGAAACTAACAGACAAATATCCATTGTATAAATAAAAAAAAGCAAGACATATATAACCTTGTAAAACATCAAATAAAATAAAAGTTCTATATCAGATAAAGCAGTTATATAAGATTTAGATATTAATCAAATTTATATAACATGTTTATTTGATGTAGAACTTTGTTTTATAATATGGAATTTATCTAAAATAGCTATTGTATTTAAGATTCTGTTTTTGATGTAAAGTAAGTGTAACCTTGTTTTGCATTATAAGATTTATTTGAATATTATTTCTTGACGTCAAAAAAATCGACAATTCTGTCCATTCTTGATGTCATAGATTGAAACAGCAAGTCAACAATTGTAATGGCGACCATTGATTCAACTACAACAACTGCTCTTGGAACAATAATAGGGTCGTGACGTCCTTTTATATTTATATCTATATTTTCCATGGATTTATTTACAGTTTTTTGAGTCGTGTAGATAGATGGAGTTGGTTTTATTGCGGCTCTTAGAATTATAGGAGAACCGTCACTGATACCACCGAGTATTCCACCTGCATGGTTTGATGTCTTTATAATTTTACCATTTTCCATTATGAAGCCATCATTATCAGTAGAACCTGTTAAATTTGCTACTTCAAAGCCATCGCCGATTTCAACACCTTTAACTGCACCGATGGACATTATGGCTTTTGCAAGATTAGCATCCAACTTATCAAAAACAGGTTCGCCAATACCTGTCGGCATACCGTTTACAATACATTCAATAATACCGCCAACAGAATCGCCATGAGCAATTTTTTCGTTTAACATATTTTGTGCTAAAAGAGCAGCATTCGTATCCGGCATATACATTGGATTATTCATTATTTCATTTTCGTCAAAAGACTTGTAATCAATTGTTATATTGCCAATGGATTTTGAATATGTAACAATTGAAATATTAAGAAAATCAAGTATTTTTGATGCAATGGCACCAGCAGCAACTCGACCTATGGTTTCTCGACCAGAAGAACGTCCGCCACCACGATAATCTCTAAAACCATATTTTTCGTCGAAAGTGTAATCAGCATGTCCCGGTCTGTAAGCCTCACTTATCTGTGAATAATCAGCAGAATGATGATCCTTGTTATAAACTACCAAAGAGATAGGAGTACCGGTAGTCTTTCCCTCAAAAACACCCGAAAGAATCTCAACTTTGTCATCTTCATTTCTCATAGTTGTATATTCAGATTGTCCGGGTTTTCTTCGATTGAGAAAAAGCTGTATGTCTTTTTCGCATAAAGGTATGCCGGCAGGAGTGCCATCTACAACTACGCCAACGGCTTTACCATGTGATTCGCCCCAAGTAGTAATTTTGAAAATATTTCCGAATGTTGAACCAGCCATAATTACCTCCGTATATTAATTAGTCAATTAGATTGTATTTTTATTTGTGAATTAATCAGATGATATTTTTATTTGTGCATTAATTATATTGTGTTTTTTATTTATAAATCAATAAACTTATATATTTTTTGATTATAAAAGATTAAAAAAATAATCTTTTACGATTATAGCAAGTATTAAATAGAATATCAAATAAAATAGCCACTGTGGAATAAATATTTATATATCAAATATCTATATTTGAAGAAATAAAATTTAATATTGAATTCGTTTCTTTAAAATAGTTGTTCTAAATGTTGTTAAATAGTTGTTCTTATAAGTTGTTCTAAAAGTTGTTATTGAGTTATTGTGTAAAGTAGTTATTATTATATTTTGCTTGCTTTAAATATTGGAAAAGAATATAATAAGACAGTATGAAATTCAGATTAAAAATTAACGAGGTATCATATGTTTAAGGTTTTAGCAAAAGATGGCAACGCTAGACGCGGCGAACTGACAACTGTTCATGGGAAAATTCAAACACCGGTTTTTATGAATGTTGGAACAGCAGCAGCCATAAAAGGTGCAGTTGCCACAGAAGATTTAAAAACAATTAAGACACAGGTAGAATTATCTAATACATATCATTTACATGTAAGACCGGGTGACAAGATTGTAAAAAAACTAGGTGGTCTTCACAAGTTTATGAATTGGGACAGACCAATTCTGACTGATTCAGGAGGATTTCAGGTTTTTTCATTAGCAAGTCTTAGAAAAATAAAAGAAGAAGGTGTGTATTTTAATTCACATGTTGATGGTCGTAAAATTTTTATGGGACCGGAAGAAAGTATGCAGATTCAGTCTAATCTTGCATCAACCATTGCAATGGCATTCGATGAATGTCCATCTAGTGTTGCAAGCCGTGAATATATGCAAAAATCCGTAGACAGAACAACAAGATGGCTTAAGAGATGTAAGACTGAAATGAACAGACTTAATAACTTAGAAGATACAATTAACAAAAATCAGATGTTATTTGGTATCAACCAGGGCGGAATTTATGACGATATTAGAATTGAACATGCCAAGGCTATTTCTGAATTGGATTTAAATGGATATGCTATTGGTGGATTAGCAGTAGGGGAATCTCATGAAGAAATGTATAGAATTATAGAGAGTGTAGAACCTTATTTGCCAGCACACAAGCCTAGATATTTAATGGGTGTTGGAACACCGGCGAATATTTTAGAAGCGGTTGAAAGAGGTGTGGATTTCTTTGATTGTGTATATCCATCTAGAAATGGCAGACATGGTCATGTATATACTAATACCGGTAAGCTTAATTTATTTAATGCAAAATATGAAACTGATGACAGACCAATAGAAGAAGGCTGTCAGTGTCCGGCATGTAAGCATCATTCAAGAGCATATATCAGACATCTTTTAAAAGCAAAAGAAATGTTGGGAATGCGTTTATGCGTCTTGCATAATTTGTATTTTTATAATACAATGATGGAAGAAATAAGAGATGCCATAGAGGCTGGAAAT
>CAYWUE010000038.1:0-18032 GCA_964461415.1 uncultured Eubacterium sp. | reverse complement strand
AAGAAAAAAGAGTATTACAATCCAGAGCAAGTCTTTGGAAATGTTAGAAAAGAGCAGCTGCAAGCTGCTTAATAGATTCATAAAGCTGATATAGGTATAGGGGAAAGGAGGTCTTCTCCATAAGCCCATTGAGGCAGCACGAAAGCACAAGTCTCCCCTATGCCCTTATCCATAAAACAGAATGAAGGAATGTAAGGACAATGATCCAGTGAGAACTGATAGGGTAAGTGTATGGATATACATCAGAAAATGAATCAACATAAACTATAAACCATTCATACCGTTAGGTATTGAATATAAAAACAAAATATATCGGAGAGATATATTGACAAATTTCAAATATTGAGATAGGAGAAGAAAAATATGAAACTGACATTTATGGGAGCGGGAAGTACAGTCTTTGTAAGAAATGTTATTGGTGATTGTATGTGCTCAGAAGTTCTTAAGGACGGAGAATTTGCATTGTATGATATTGATGCACAGCGTTTAGAAGAAAGTCGTGTTATTTTGGAAAAAATTAAAGAAGTTATGGAGAGTAATGGCACGATTAAATGTTACTGTGGTGTAGAAAATAGAAAAGAAGCATTAAAAAATGCAGATTTTGTCATTAATGCAATTCAGGTAGGAGGATACGAACCATCTACTGTAATAGATTTTGAAATTCCTAAAAAGTATGGTTTGAGACAGACTATCGGTGATACATTAGGTATTGGTGGAATTATGAGGGCGTTAAGAACAATTCCTGTTATGGAAGAATTTGCAAGGGATATGGAAGAAGTTTGCCCGAATGCATTGTTTATGAATTATACCAATCCTATGAGCATTTTGACCGGATATATGCAAAGATATACTAATATTAGAACAATAGGTCTTTGTCACAGTGTTCAGGTTTGTGTAAAGGACCTATTTAATACTATGGGATTAGATGAAAAACTTATGGATGGACATAAGGAACTTATAGCCGGAATTAACCATATGGCATGGTTATTAAAATTAGAAGATAAGGACGGAAATGATTTATATCCATTAGTAAAATCCAAAGTAGACGAATTAATAGATAATCCGAAAACTACTGATAAGGTTAGATTAGAATATATTAAGAACTTTGGATACTATTGTACTGAATCTAGTGAACACAATGCTGAGTACAGCATGTTCTATATCAAATCAAAATATCCGGAATTAATTGAAAAATATAATATTCCATTAGATGAATATCCGAGAAGATGTGTAAATCAGATTGCTGATTGGAAAAAGGAATATACTGAATTATTAAATGGAGGAGTAAAAAAACACGTTCGTTCAAGAGAATATCCTTCAAGAATAATGGAAGCTATAGTTACGGATAAACCTTATAAAATAGGTGGTAATGTAATAAATACAGGAGGTTTGATTGAAAATCTTCCACATGATGCATGTGTAGAAGTACCATGTTTGATAGATGGTACGGGAATTCATCCTTGTCACGTAGGAAAATTACCTGTTCAGTGTGCGGCAATGAATATGACAAATATAAATGTTCAGTTATTAGCAATAGAAGCAGCTAAAACACGAAAACGTGAACATGTATATCAGGCAGCAATGTTGGATCCTCACACAGCTAGTGAATTAGATATTGAAACAATTAAGAAGATGGTAGATGAATTACTTTTAGCACACAAAGAATATGTAGGCGAGTATTTATAAACCGAGATTGAAAGGAATATAAATTATAATGAATACTGTCGAATATAAAGAATACATAAAAAAGTATTCAAAGGAATGTTATAAGGAATTGGTGCGAAAACCAGATGGAAATTTAAAATATCCATTTTTGGTGCCGGGAAGTCAAAGCTATAACAATTCATTATGGGATTGGGATAGTTGGCTTACAGACATAGCGATACGTCAGATTATTGTAGATAATGGAGATGATATTAAGCAGTTTGAAGAATATGAGAGGGGATGTATATTAAATTTTATTGAATATATGGACAAAGAAGGAAGAATTCCGATTAGTATTATGCCTGATGAAATGATGCCGGAATTGAATAAGAGCATAGAAAAAAGCAATATACATAAACCATGTCTTATACAGCATATAGCATTTATTGTAAAAGAAAGTGATAATGATGTTGAATGGATAAGTTCACATTATGACAAACTTAAAAGATTTATAGAATATTATGATAAAGAATTTTATCATAAGGAAACAGGTCTCTATTTTTGGTATGATGATTTAGCAATAGGCGTGGATAATGACCCTTGTACATTTTATAGACCTAATAACAGTTCTGCATCCATTTATCTTAATTGCCTTATGTATAAAGAGTTACAGGCAATGGATTATATAAGCAGATTACTTGATGAAACAGATGTAAAATATTCAGATAAAGCAAAAAAGCTAAAAGCTTCCATAAATGAATATTTGTGGGACGAAAGAAATGGATATTATTATAGTGCTGATTTGAACCTCAAACCTATAGATACTACTCAGTGGTTACATAGTGGTATGCCACGCCATTGGTCTAGCGTGATTCAAAAAATTGATTCGTGGTCCGGATTTTTAACTATGTGGGCAGGGATTACAGATGAAGAAAGAGCTAAAAGGATTGTTAAAGAAAATATGCTTAATGAAAAATTGTTTTGTGGAAAATACGGTATTAGAACTCTGGCAAAAACAGAACAGATGTATTGTCTTGTGAAATCTGGAAATCCATCCTGTTGGTTAGGACCTGTATGGGGGATATCAAGTTATATGTGCTATAGAGGATTGTTAAATTATAAATATGATGAGGAAGCAGACTTATTAGCTGAAAAGACAATTAGCATGTTTGGAAAAGATTTGAAAGAAAACGGATTGCTCCATGAATATTATAATCCTGAAACAGGAGAAGGAATGAATAATCCGGGATTTCAGAGCTGGAATCTTTTAGTTAATAATATGATTGCCATGACTGAGGGAAGAAAGAGTATTAGAGAATTCTAGAATATCAAAAAAGAAAAAACCGCAATTGATAAGCTAATCAGTTGTGGTTTTTTTATTTCATATCTATAAGGATTATGATTAATAAAAAGGTAATTATTAAATTATTAAATAGCAGACCAAATTACAACAATTAATTGACATAGGGAAACTATGTGTTAAAATGTAAGCATCGGATAAGTTACACGGAAAAGGAGAGTATGAATATGGAGAGAATACAGTTATATCCATCTGAGAATTTGAAGGAATTAATGGTTAAGGATGCAGAAAAAAAAGATGTTAGTTTAAGCCAGTTAGCAGTTGAGATATTACTAGAACATTATGGATTGAATGTTTCCGAGAATGAGAAACAGCCGCTTTCAGAGGTTGTTGAAAACATTTTAAAAGAAGTAGAAAGATATGTGAAAAGAAATCCGGTGGGAACCGGATTTGATTTATTGACTGCGTCAAAGACATTTAGAGATATTCATATGCTAGCTGAGGGCAAGGCTTCTACGAATAGAGCTACTGTAGGGAAGATTTTTGCATCCCGATTAGGTGCGGAGCCTTTTGCAAATGTTGTTGTAGTTAGAACTGAGTCCGGAGTGGTAAAGAAGAGTGAGAATAAAGCTACATTATATGAGATTGTTGGCGAGAAGATTTATAAAGAGAAGCCTGTTAGAAAGAAAACTGCCACATCATCTAATAAGAAAAAAACGGTTAAGCCGACCGAAAAAACAAAGAAAGTTGTTGAGACACCGATAGAGCAAGTACCTGAAGTAAAACCACAGCCGGCTAGACAAGAAAACTTTACATTGTGGTGGGATTAAAAAGGTACATAATATTAATAATCCAGAGTTCGTAATTGAGATAATATGGCTTTTTCAGATATGAAAACTGAACTATTAAAAAGCTTTTAAAATAAAGAAATAAATTATTGAAAATAAACGAAAATAAAGATATAAATCGTTGCGAATTAGGATGTTAAAATGTATAATAAAAAAATAATTTTTAATATAGTCTAATGATAGGAGCAAAATAATGAACTGTTTAGAAGAAAGAATTTTAAAGGACGGAATTGTAAAAGAGGGAAATATTCTCAAAGTCGATAGCTTTTTGAATCATCAGATGGACATTGATTTGTTTAATGAAATGGGAAAAGAGTGGAAGAAACGTTTTGAGGGAAAGAATATTAATAAGATTTTGACTATTGAAGCATCAGGTATTGGTATTGCATGTATTGCTTCACAACATTTTAATGCGCCGGTTGTTTTTGCTAAGAAATCAAAAAGCGTTAACCTGGAAGGAGAAATGTATGTAGCTGAGGTTGAATCATTTACTCATAAATGCAGGAATCAGGTTATTGTATCAAAGAAGTTCTTAAATGAAGATGACCATGTTTTGATTATCGATGATTTTTTGGCTAACGGATGTGCACTTCAGGGATTGATTCAGATTGTTCAGTCAGCAGGAGCTACTGTAGAAGGTATTGGTATTGCAGTTGAAAAAGGCTTTCAGTCGGGTGGAAGAATAATTAGAAATCTTGGATTCCAGTTAGAGTCATTAGCTATTGTAGATGATATGGATTGGAAAATGGGCGAAATCAAGCTTAGAATAGAAAATTAAGTCTAAAAAAATAATTTATTACAAATTAAAAGGCACAGATTGTTACATAATTATCAGGAACAATAAGATTATGACGCAATGACTTAAAATATAACTAATGTTAAAAAATGGAGAAACATAATGAATCAGAATAAGGGAGACATAAAAAATATATACCTATTAGATGGAAGGGTACCTGTATCAAAGGCTATTCCATTTGGATTACAACATATTTTAGCAATGTTTGTTGCAAATATAGCACCGATAATTATTGTGGCAGGAGCCTGTGGATTAGATAATAGTCAGATGGCTGTTTTGATACAGACAGCAATGATTATTGCAGGAATTGGTTCAATGATTCAAATATATCCTTTATGGAAATTAGGGTCAGGACTTCCTATTGTAATGGGAATTAGTTTTACGTTTGTTTCAGTATTTTGTTATGTTGGACCTAAGTATGGATATGGAGCTATAGTAGGTGCAGTTATTGTAGGCGGAATTATTGAAGGTATTCTTGGTCTTTTTGCCAAATATTGGGTTAAGCTTATTTCTCCTATTGTTGCTGCTACGGTTGTTACAGCTATCGGATTTTCACTTTTATCAGTGGGAGCATCTTCTTTTGGCGGAGGTTCGGGAGCAGAAGATTTTGGCTCTGCAAAAAATTTGATTTTGGGTACCATTACTTTGATTTGTTGTATTATATTTAACATATTTGCAAAATCATATTGGAAACAGTTGTCTGTTTTGTTCGGACTAGTGGTTGGTTATATTGCAGCTTTATGTATGGGAATGGTTGATTTTTCGACACTTACATCAGCAGGAGTTATTTCCTTACCTGAATTTTTTCCAGTGAAACCGATATTTAATGTTGGTGCCATAGTTTCAGTTGTAGTGATTTTTCTTGTGTCAGCTACAGAAACTATCGGAGACACATCAGCACTTGCTGCTTCCGGATTGAATCGTGAAGCAACTACTGAAGAACTGTCAGGTTCTATATGCGTAGATGGATTTGTAAGTGCAATTTCAGGTATGTTTGGATGTTTGCCTATCACGTCATTTAGTCAGAATGTCGGACTTGTTTCCATGACAAAAGTAGTAAATAGATTTACAATCTTTACAGGATGTGCAATTATGGTATTGGCTGGATTATTCCCGATGTTTGGGGCTTTGCTTGCTACATTACCGGATGCAGTATTAGGTGGATGTACTTTAATGATGTTTGGAAATATAGTTATTAGTGGATTGCAGATGATTGCAAAATGTGGTTTCACGCAGAGAAATATTACTATTGCCGCTCTATCGCTTAGCATAGGACTTGGATTTACACAGGTTCCTGAAATATTTGCGATTTTTCCACAGATTATCCAAAATGTATTCGCAGAAAATTGCGTAGCTGTGGTATTTTTGGTATCTATAATATTAAATTTAGTATTGCCTGAAAATATGGAAGCTAAGGAATAAAATTAGTTAAGAAATAGAGAAGTATAATATTAGAATATTGTGGAAAGGTGGAAATAGTTATGACGGGATTAGATTATAATGAACGTGTTGTTAATGAAATGCAAAATATTCCATTGTCATATTGGTATGTTGATAACAAACATCCATCATATAGCGCACCACTTCATTGGCATAGAGCGATGGAGGTTGTTCATGTATTAAGCGGAAAACTAACGGTTAATCTAGATGGAGATGAAAGGGAAGTTGCCCCTGGCGATATTCTTTTTATCAATAGAGAAGTTATTCATAGTTTTACACCGTCTGAATGTGTATATGAAATTATTAATTTTGATACAGAAGAGATAATGATTAATACACTTTTGTGTAAGGATGAACTTAGTTTGTTTACAAACAAAAATATTACCGTACGTCAGATATCGAAAGATGACGAGAATATATATCAAACAGCCATAAAATTATTTAAAAATGCTTCCGTAAATAATAAAAAATATAGTTTGATTGTTTTAGGTAACTTATACGAATTCTTAGGTATCATATATGAAAAGAAACATTATATAGAAGAATATAAAAGCCGTGCCAGCATAAATGAATTTAAAGTATTTTTTGAATTTATAGAAAAAAATTATATGGAAAATATAAGATTAGAAGATATGGCAAAAAGCCTGAATATGTCCGTGAGCTATTTTTCTATATTATTTCATAGAACATTTAATCAGACACCTGTTGATTATTTAAATTCATACAGAGTTGAAAGAGCCGGATGGTTATTGCAAAATTCAGACTTATCAATAACAGAGGTGGCTCGTGGATGCGGATTTAATGATGGGGCATATTTTACGAAGGTATTTAAAAAATACAAAATGTTATCACCAAAACAATATAGGAATTTAAATAGTATCAAATAGCATAAATTGCAGTAAATAGCTTGCAACAAGAAGGAACATAAAGAGATAGATTGAAAATTAATTTTTCATAACTATTTGTGTTGTAAGTTAAAGGTAGTGGAATGGAGATAGTGTGAAAAAATAAAATTTTTAATTGCTATTTGTGCCTGAATAATGAGAGAGGAATAGTAGATTATTATGAAAACAGTTGAGTGGTTAAGAAATGCAGTGTTTTATAATATATATCCACAGTCTTTTAGTGATAGTAACGGAGATGGAATAGGTGACTTAAAAGGGATTACAGATAAGTTAGATTACATACATTATATGGGCCTTAATGCGTTATGGTTAAATCCTTTTTATGAATCACCATTTAGAGATGGTGGATATGATGTGTCAGATTATTACAAGGTTGCTTCAAGATATGGCACAATGGAAGATTTTCAGAATTTATGCAAAAAAGCACATGAACTTGGTATTAAGGTCTGCATTGACCTAGTGGGAGGACACACATCAGTTGATCATCCATGGTTTAAGGAATCGGCAAAAGCTAAAAAGAATGAATTTACTAATCGTTATATATGGTCGGATAGCTGGTTAAATGCACCAGGAGCTGCGTTTATCAATGGATATAGTGATAGAAATGGATGCTATATGACAAACTATTTTTGGAGTCAGCCTGCACTAAATTATGGCTGTGGACGAGTGGATGATCCTACATGGCAAATGTCTATGGATGATGAGGAGTGCAGAAAAAATAAGCAAGCTCTAATTGACATTATGGAATATTGGATAAAAATGGGCTGTGATGGATTTCGTGTAGATATGGCGCCGTCTTATATAAAAAATGATCCGGATGGAAGTGGAAACAGAAAGTTTTGGAATGAAATTCGAGCTATGTTTGATGAAAAATATCCGGAACATGTTTTGATATCAGAATGGGGAAATCCGTCAGAAGCGATTTTAGCAGGTTATCATGTGGACTTTTTGACGCATTGTTTTTATAAGTCTTATACAAGTCTTTTTAGAGCAGATAAAAATCGAAATGTGAATGATGACTGGCAGGGGGCAAGTTTTTTTGATATAGAAGGAAAAGGTAACATTGAAGATTTTCTTGAAGACTATTTAAAACTTAGAGAAATTACAAAGGATAAGGGATATATTGCAATACCTACAGGAAATCATGATTTGCCACGATATAGTGTAGAACGTTCAGAAGAAGAAATGAAACTTATATGTACATTCGTCCTTACAATGCCGGGTGTTCCATTTATATATTATGGTGATGAAATCGGTATTAAATATCAGAAGGATTTGGTTTCAAAAGAGGGTGGCTATAACAGAACAGGTTCACGTACACCAATGCAATGGAACAGTGCAAAGAATCTGGGATTTTCAAAAGGGGAAGAGAAAAGTTTGTATCTTCCGGTAGATTCGGGAAAGAATCCTCCTAATGTAGAAGAACAAATTAATAGAGAAAATTCATTATTACATACAGTAAAAAAACTCATTGAGATTAGAAAACAATCTATGGCTTTGTGTAGTGATGGGGATGTATCATTTCTTAACCATAAAAATAAAGGATATCCATTGGTATACTTAAGAAGTTATGGTAATGAAGAATATTTGATATGCATAAATCCTACAGGTGTTAAACAAATATATGAAAATGCTATTATTGAGCAGTTTGATGAAGTCTATAAAAACAAGAATGTATTATTAGACAATGAAAAAATTAAAATGCAGAAAGTAAGTTTTTGGATTGGAAAGAAAACAATATAATATAACTCATATCTGTTTATGGAGTACGTATGATAAAGGAGACAGGAAAAGATGAATAAATTGCCTATGGTTTCAAATAAGAAGGCTATTAAATACGATTATTTTCCTACAAGTTGGCAGGCAGTTATATGGAGAAATTATGGATATATTCCTACGGATAGAATTGCAAAGGCATTAAAAACTACAGAAGAAATAATTAATTCAGAAATAAAGAGGCTAGGATTAGACTCTTTAGATACAAATAAAATGTGGGAAAAGAGAGGATATTTAACCACTATAAGGGAAAACTGGCATTTGTGCAGTTATAAACAAATAATGACCTTGTTAAACATTGATGAGAACAAGCTTTCATTTATTCTTAAAGAGGATGACTTTATGTGGGTAAAGTTGGGAGAAATGAAGCCTGATGTAACTGAGCCATTATACAAACCATTGACAGACAAAGAGCGCAAAGAAACAGAGAAGATAGCTGAATTAATTAATACAAATAAATTTAACGATTTGAAAGACAATGCATTTGATTTTATTTACGATTTCAAAAAGCCTGTAGAGTTTGATGAAGTTAAAGAAACAAAAACAGAACATATACGTATGGTTTACCCGTATTTTGCATTGTATGGGGATGCTTTGATTGATGAAAGTATTGACCCGTTACCGGACAAAATTCTCGAAGAATATTCAAGAGTTGGTATAAATGGAATATGGATTCAGATGGTTTTATACCAAATGGTAGAATTTCCTTTTGAACCTTCAATATCAAAAGGCTGGGAAAAGAGAAGTGCAACACTTAATAAGTTAGTTGCAAGAGCAAAAAAATATGGTATAGGAATATATCCATATTTGAATGAACCAAGATCAATGAGCGATTCTTTTTTTGAAAAGTATCCTGAGATGCGTGGAGAAAAAGAAGGGGACTATTATGCACTGTGTACATCAGATAAAAAAGTAAAGGAATACTTGTATGGTGGCGTAAAAAAACTGTTTGAAATGGTCCCGGATTTGGCTGGATTTTTTACAATTACTATGTCAGAAAATCTAACAAATTGTTATTCGCGTTCTTATTTGGCTGAAAATAATGGAGGAGGACAAATAGAATGTGAAAGATGTTCTAAGAGATATCCATGGGAAGTTGTTGCAGAAGTTAATAATCTTATGGCAAAAGGAGCACATGATGCAAATCCAAATGCTAAGGTTATTGTATGGACATGGGGGTGGCCTGACATATGGGCGAAAAAGGTTGTTCCATTATTGAATGAAGGCCAAATTTTACAGGCTACAAGTGAAGAAGCAATGGATTATTGCATTGGCGGAGTGTGTGGTAATGTGTTAGATTATACAATGTCTCTTTGTGGTCCGGGAAAGAAAGCTAAAAGCATCTGGAAAAAGGCAAAAGAACATGGACATCAGGTTTGCGCTAAGGTACAAATAAATAATACATGGGAGATGGCTGCTGTTCCATATATACCGGTATTTAGTAAAGTAGAACAACATATTAAACAATTAAAGAATGAAGGAATACAACACTTACATGCCGGATGGACATTAGGAGGTTGTCCAAGCCCAAATTTACGTCTCGCATCCTGGCTGATGGATGATAATGGAGATTTAAAAATGTTCCTGGATGACTGGTTAGGTTGTGAATTGTCAGAAGGTGTATATAAAGCGCAAGAAAAATTGAGCAATGCTTTTTCACATTATCCTTTTCATATGAATACATTATATTTTGGACCACAGAATTTTGGACCAATGGCTCCTTTTTTTCTTAAAAAAACAGAATATGAAGCAAGTATGATAGGATTTCCGTATGATGATTTAGAAAAATGGTCTGCTATATATCCGGAAGATGTATATGAAAAAGAATATCAGCAATTGGTGTCCGGATGGAAAGAGGGATTATTAGATTTGCTTCAATATGAGGGGGAGAATCTAGAGCTAGATGAAATGATATTAATGACAAAAGTTGTATTGTGTCATTATAAGAGCGCCTATAATCATATTCTGTTTGTTAAGTATAGAAATATGGACTTGAGTTTAGGAGAGTGGGAACATAAGGAGATGCTTACTAATATTATTGATTCGGAAAAAAATAATGTTATAAAGCTAATAGGATATCGATTGAAGGATTCACGTATTGGCTATGAATCTAGTAACCAGTATTTTTATACTATACAGGATTTAAAGGAAAAGATAATTAATCTACAGCATTGTAAAGATGTTATAGAAGCATAGAAATCAAAAAAGATTACAAATGGAGTGGGATAATATAAAAGCCCACTCCATTTGTGCATTTTGTGAAAAAAAAGAATAAAAATACAATTTTTAAGTGCAATATTACAAGAAAAAAACTAAAAAAGAAAGTATAATAAAATCTAAGAAGATTAATGAGATTAGATGCCGTCATTTTGTCTCTTGAATATGAACTAAAGAATAAAAGTTCAAAAGAATCATAAAAATTTCTAACTCAAAAAGGAGGATATAAAAATGGGATATGGAAAAAAAGTATGGATTTTTCCTGATGCTGAATTACCACCGGTTGGCAATAATGAAATTTTAGGACATGAATCAATTATCATAACTAATACAGGGAGTGAAGAAGCACATATAAAAATAACATTATTATATACTGACCGTTCACCAGTGAAAGATATCAATATAACTGTTGGGGCGGAACGTGTACGTTGTTTAAGAACAAACAATGAAGAAGATTTTGGTAAATATACTGCAGAATTTGAAGAACAATATGCGATTATGCTTGAAAGCGATGTTCCTATAGTGGCTTTGTATGGTAGAGCGGAACCTAGAAATGTTGCTTTTTATACAGAAAATGGTTATTCATGTGATTAAACAATATTAGATATTTTAGGAGGATTTTATTATGACAGAATGTGGAAGAATTTGTATTCCTGATTATGAATACAAAGAGAGAATTGCAAGAGCAGCTAAGTTAATTCAAAAGGAGGGTTTAGACGTATTAATCGTTAATTCTAACGAAGCAGATTATGCTAATGCACGATACTTTTCAGGCTTTTGGCCATTATTTGAAAGATGTGGAGTTGCTATAGCAGCTAATGGAGAGGCAGCATTAATGGCAGGTCCTGAAAGTCGACATTTTGCAGCTGACCGTTCAAAAATTGAAAAGATTTTTATTTTGAAAGAATACAGAGAGAGTGCAGATCCTAAATATCCGGAACTGATACCTGATACATATCAGGATGTATTTGATGCAATAGGTGTAAAAGGAAAGAAATTACGTATTGGAGTGGCAAGCTATCTTGATACATCAGTTGTAATTATGGAAGGAATAAAAGCTGCATTCCCAGAGGCAGAAATAGTTAGAGCAGATCATATTATGGTTAGCTTGCGTATGATAAAATCAGCAAATGAAATTAACTGCTTAAGAGAAGGATATAGAATTGCTGAGTTAGCTACACAGCAGGTAATCAAAGAGATTAAGCCAGGAATGACAGAATTGCAGATGGTTGGTGTAGCTCAAAGAGTCATTTATGAGCAGGGAGCTGAATATGAAGGATTGCCAATGTATGTATTTTCAGAAGCATCAACAAGACATGCTATTTCTCGTTCAGGTTATAGAAAATTCGAAAAAGGTGATATTGTACAGCTTAATCTTTCAGCAAAAATTGATGGATATTCAGCAGCTATTGGTTATCCGATTGTACTTGGAAAACTTGAAGGAAAAAGAAGAGACGTCGTATTATTTGGTTTAGAAGCACATAAGTGGTCACAAGCTCAGATAAAAGCAGGAGTGCCGGCCGCAAAGATTGCTAAAGATTTCTATGAATATTTCGTTAAAAATGGATACAAAGATAATTTTGTATATGGACCACTTCATGGAACCGGAATGATTGAAGTAGAAGCACCTTGGTGTGAAACAGACTCAGATTATTTATTGCAACCTAATATGACATATCAGATTGATACATATATATCAACAGATACATTTGGTGTAAGATGGGAAAAAGGAATTGCAGTTACAGAAGATGGATGTGATTTGATATGTCCTGAAATTGGAAAATTGTATGAATTAGAATTTTAATTAGAAATTTATGTTGCAAAAAAGGAGGTTGTTTCTATGCAGATGGTAGATATGTTCTATGATGAACTAGAAGATGCAAAAAAAAGAAAAGTACCTTTTATTATTCCGATTGGCACGATTGAGTATCATGCACATCATGCTAGCTGTGGGACGGATACAATGGTTATTAATGGAGTTATGCGCGAATTAGAAAAAACAAAAGAAATTGTTGTTTGTCCTCCTATTTGGTACGGAGTTGCAAGTTATGCAGTCGCAGGACCTGAGAGTGGAACAATAAATGTTGATGTAGATGCATATGAGAATTATATTTATTGTATATTGAAATCTATGGTTGCCGGAGGTGTAAAAAACATTTATTGTGTAGCGCACCATCAGACTGAAGAAGCTGGACTTATGCCGATGACTATCGCTTGCCACAAGGCGGCAAAAAAAGTAATAATGGAATATATGGAAGAAACAAAAGGAAAAGGCTGGTGGGGAAGTAATGATTACAAAGATTATTATGACAATCTTGGAACCGGTGATGATCCATTTTCATATATAAAGGTTATTCCACTATTAAGTGCACAAGCTCAGCATAAATGTGGTGGATTTGACCATGCCGGAAAATTTGAATCAAGTCTTATGTATGCCCTATATCCAGAACATGTAGATTTAAACAGAACGAAATATAATACAGAATGGTTTGCTGCGAATGCTGTTGAAACCAATATGGAACTTGGACAACATATGGTAAAATGTGCATTAGAAACATTAGATGAAATAATTGTATAAAAAGTAGATACGAAGTTATTAATTTTGCAAGGAAGACTTCTTGGATGATTTTTCATATTGATAAGGATAGGAGTGATAAAATGCATAAAACAATGAAAAAATGTTTGGCATTGTTATTAACATTAGCAATGTTTACAACTGTAATTGCAGATAACGGTTTTATGAGTTATGCTGCCGCAAAGCAGAACGAATATACTGAGTACACTTTTAGTGATGTAGGAATTGATGATGGAGAATACAAGACTAGTGCCATAAAATCTTTGGAAATTGATACTCTTAACAGTGTATCCTTTGTTGGAATGGTACAGTTTTCTGAAGGAGCTGCACAACCGGGAATTGGTTTCATTAGAAATGCAGGTGACTGGAATGGCTTGAAATTTATAATTGCTAATGGCAATTCATTGTACATACAAGATTTTATAACACATAAAGATTTTTCTTTTGGTTATGAAGAATTAGGTATGGAATCGGCAGAAGAATTGACAGCATATCCTATGAAAATCAGGTCATCATTTAAAATTGAAGGTGATGAACTAAAAATGACTGTTACCGTTAATGATTTATATGAAAAAAGCCAGACATTTGAAGCAGATAAATTTTCGGATGTAAAATCAATGCTTGTATATGGAACAGATACATTGCCTATTCAAATTCAATCTGTAAAAGAAGAAAATGAGTCTAATGAGCCGACAATAGTTTCATTTCGCGATTTTGGAATGTATGCTAATAAGGTGTTAGGAACAAGTGTAGTATCTGAAAAGACACCTAATGATTCGGGAACACTTGATAAGATAGAATTCTCAGGTTATATTTCATTTGAAGCACAAGGTGAAAGTGATTGCTTTAGCTATGGTGTAAACGACCAAAACAAAGGAATAGATTTCTTTTGGGCAGGTGATAACATATGGGTTTGGGATCAAACCGGAGGATTTAATAATGCATCCGGAAATGGTTGTTTTTTCGGAAAAGGTTTGTCAGAATTGGGCTTAACTAATACTACAGATGAAGTTAAAGTTACAATAACTACAATATACAAAACAACCGGAGTCTCTATAACTATAACGGTAGGAAAATATACAGAAACATTTGAAGTAGAGGGATATGACAACTATCTAGGCACAGGAATACGTGTAAAATCAACTTCAGGAACTATCAGTTATCGTTCAACATTAGGCGATACATTTGATGCGAGAGATATTTTAGAAGAAAAAGGATATAAACGTTTATCAGCAAATGATTTTGGATTAGAATACAAAACATACGAGAATGTAGATGGTAATACAGTATCTTCTGGCATATACAAGGATGCAGACAATATAGATATGAAATATCTGGATGTTGATATGAAATATTCAGATTTCAGTAGTATTTCATATATTGCGTATGGTGGATGGACAGGTATACAGATACAGTATGTTCCGGCAGAAAGTTGTTTTGTTGTAAACTATGTTAATGTAAAGAAAAAACCTAATGAATTTGGTATGTCTGAATATACTGATAAGTTTAATCTTAAAATAGCAACAAAGCTTGATTCGACAGAAAATAATTATGCTGTAAATATTTGGGTTAACGATATACAGATTTCAAAGGACCAAAGTATTCCTAAGGAAGAAATGGGAAATGAGATAGTAATATATACCGCTGAAACAGCAAAAATTCAGATTATTGCACCACAAATAACAACAATAAACAAAGAGAAAATTGCATATAATCTTCGTGATTATGATCAGATAGCTGTTAAGAATTATTTTGTACCAGGTGATATTGTGATTGAAAAAGAAGGAGAAGAAATTGAAGTTACAGATAATCAGTTGACAACTCCGGGAGATTATAAAATAACAACAGATGCATCAAATGTTGCACGACGTTATATACAGGATGTTTCGTTATATATAATTGGCGATGTGGACTTAGATGGAATACCGGGAACTTCAGAAGATGTTAAGAAATTAGAAGAAATTCTAAAGAGTGTTCCATATGAACCTGAAAAAGCTTCTGAGTATGCAGCAGACATTGATAATAATGGTAAAGTAGATAGTAAAGATTTAGAACTAATAAAAGAAGCGAATGGAGATATTGAAAAATTACGTTCGATTATAAAAAAATATTACGTTCCTTCAAAGAGTTATGAATATATCGGTGGAAATGATGTGATGCCTGTAGCAGGATTCTTTGGACCTTATACATCTAGCGAAAAAAATTATATTACAGATGATGTTTATAAGCTTATTAAGGACAGTGGAATAAATATTATTAACTACTCGGCTAATGATGCAAGTGACGAATTAAGTTTAGTAAAAAATAATTTGGCATTGGCAGAAAAATATGGAATAGGCTTGTTTGTTAATGATAAAACATTGACCGAAAATCTGACAAATGATGAATTATCAAAGAAACTTGAAAAGTATGCATTATATGAATCATTTTTGGGAATTCATATTGTTGATGAACCGTCATATAGCAAGGCTGATGATAATCCTCGTCCATTAGAAAATTACACAGGATTGTCAAAAAAATTAAATGCTTTTAGTAACATCACAGGATTTATAAATATGGTAGCTGAAGATGCAACAACTGTTAATAAATACTGGTTTGGAAACCGAATAAAAGATTATTATAACGAGTATTGGGAACAGTATATGAAA
This sequence comes from uncultured Eubacterium sp., assembly GCA_964461415.1. Classification (GTDB taxonomy): domain Bacteria; phylum Bacillota; class Clostridia; order Lachnospirales; family Lachnospiraceae; genus Eubacterium_G. Next base: position 1,883 of record CAYWUE010000038.1, on the reverse strand, counting down.
GATGCATCATCTCAGGTTATATCTAGTGATGATTATCCTTTTAATAATGGATTAAAGGAAGATGCTACTGATGCAAACGGATATTTTAGAACATTAGGTACAACTAGAAGTCAGTCATTAAAGAACAATGTACCATTCTGGTCTTATGTACAGGCCGGTGGAAATTATGACAATGATACGGATGAAACAAACGCTGATTTGGTCGCTAATGAAGCTGAAACATATTGGAATGTCAATACAGCACTTGCGTTTGGCGCAAAGGGGATTGTATGGTTCCCGACAATTCAGCCTACATATTTTGATGGGACAGATTCAGACAATTCCATAGATAGAAATGGTATAATTCTATCAAATGGAAAAAAATCTAAACGCTACGAGTGGGTAGTGAATGTAAACAAGCAAATTGCAGCAGTGGATGATGTCTTAATGAAATCTACAAGTACTGCGATTGTAGCTAGTGGTGGATATGCTAAAGAAAATGCAACCGGAAATGTTACAAAAAACTTGATTAGCAGTGGTACAAATACAACAGAAATAAAAGATGGATATGGCAAGTTATCCAAAGTAGCCAGTACAAGTTCTGATTATGGAGCTTTAGTTGGATGTTTTTCATATAGAGATACAGAAGCATTTTATGTTGTAAATTATGATGTAACAAAACAGGCAACAGTAATTTTGACATTAGATAATAACTATCATGTAAGAGTTGTTCAAAATGGCGAAAGTATGTGCGGAACTATGAAGAACAATCTTGTAACACTTAAGTTAGATGCCGGACAGGGAGCATTGGTTGTTCTAGAAAATAATGATGATAAACAGTGCTATTACAAAAAGGCAACAACTGATAATGGAGATGTTTATCAATGCATCCATACAGAAGGAAATTCAGGAGAATCAAATTATGAAACAGCTATTTTGTTTGGAGATTTAAACGTGGATGACAATGTTGATGTAAGAGATTTGGTTTGTATAAAAAAAGTTATTCAAATAGGAACAAAAACTACCTATGAAGGAATGGCAGATATAAATTCTGATTATATACTTAATGATTTGGATTCTAGTTTATTTAGAAAGTATATTGCTAAATAAATAATATAAAGTACAAATCAGAGAATGAGGAAATGATATGAAGAAAAAGATTAAAAAGATTTTATGTATGATAATTGCATGCAGTATCATAATTTTACAGGTATTACCAGCATATGCAATTGAGCCATTTGAACAGATTGGTAATGTAAAAATAAGTGATAAAGCATACTCGATGATGATTTCAGATACAGGTAATTCTTTTTTAAGAAATGACAAACCTGTGGATATGAAAGTGGGGAAAAGATTTTATCTTACATATACAGTAGACAAGGTTAATAAAAACATACTAAGTCAAAATGGTGTTATTATTGCACCAAATGGAGAAGATGAATGGCCTTATGAAAAAGGTATGATGAAATATGATTTTGACGGAAACTTTTTGTTAGAAGAAGGGGCTACATATTTTTACAGAGTTGAAGTGACAGAAAACGGATTTAGTTATGTTATTGCAAAAAAGAGCGCAAATGATTCGGAATGGATTGAATTGCCAGAGGAAATTGGAGACAATAACAAGAATTGCAAATATTTTGGTATCTGGTTTGCCGGAGTTATGAACACAAAATTATCAGCAGTTATGTGTTATGATGAGGATGGAAATGATTTAGGCGTTCATTTGCAGAGTTTATCAGGAAATACAGTTGTTTATACAAGTGATGTTTTTGCTACTAAAGAAGTAGGACAATATTATGAATTTGCATTGAATGGTGAGCCTAATATAGCCATTAGCAATAAGACTTCAACAGATAGTAATGTTGTTTATATGACATATCGAGTAGAAAATGTAAAAAATAATT
>CAYWUE010000037.1:0-18450 GCA_964461415.1 uncultured Eubacterium sp. | reverse complement strand
CTGGTGATAGCGGTGTTGCAGACCGATGCCTTACCACTTGGCTAACTCGCCATATATATAGAACTATTACTCAATCGTAAGAATTCCTATTATCATTAAGATATTACAATCTTAACGGAGTGACTCCAAGGGGATTTGAACCCCTGTTACCGCCGTGAAAGGGCGGTGTCTTAACCGCTTGACCATGGAGCCATAAGTGGATTTCCTAATCCACTTTGCTAAACAGCTTTTATAATGTATCAAATAGATTTTACTTTGTCAACAACTTTTTCAACTTTTTAACACTTTTTTTCATTTTTTTTATTTTCGTTAATTGTCAAACTAAATTCCACCCCTCCATTTGCTTTTTCAGCTTTTTCTATTTAGCTTTCATATTTTTCTTTTCAAATTTTAGCTTTATTCTTTTCAAATCCAGGTTTTTTTAAGTTTTAATTTTCAACTTTTTAGAATAAGCTGTTAATAATATTTTAAATTAGATTATTATCATAAATAAAACTAAGTAATGCATTGTCTGATATTCCCTGACAAATCTGCTGGCCCCATGAAGTAGAACTGAACACAGTAACAACCATACATAATAGCCATAAAATTATTATGGCCTGCGCAAAGCCAATCAAAGCTCCACCCGCCATATTAAATGTATGTATGACCGGCAGCTTAGTAACTAGGTTTAGCACTTCCACTAATGTCTTCACCAATATTGATATTACGATAAACAATATAATATATGTTGCTGCATTTAATACTATGTCTGTCAGATAAGATACTACATATTCCTTAAATGTTGTTACAGCTAGTGAGTCATAACCCTCTTGATTATTATTCCTTGTCAATGATTTTTTTATACCATTAGGCAATGGTAGCTCTTCTATTATTTTCTTCTGATTATTATTTCCTGTTTCCGTCATATTTTCTGTTGAGGCAGCAATATGTTCCTCAACATATTTCTGAATGTTTTGATTTACTGTTTCATATATCGGTGTACTTTTTATCATTTCCTTTGCCACTGGAGTCAAAACATTTACCAAAACAAGAACTATAAAAATTGTACCAAATGAAAATGCTGTTTTTACAAGTCCTCTTTTCATACCTATGGCTATCATTGCCACAACAAAAACCAAAACTCCTATTAATATCGTATTGCCCATTTTGTTCCTCCGTTATTTCAATCGAATCTTCTGTATCTTTGAGTTAGTCATTAACAAATATGTTCGCGCCTCATCATATGGTATTAATCCATAAATCTGCCCTTTAAAATTTGTTTCAAACTTTTTAACACCTTTTAATGACAAAATCTGGCAATTCATATCACTATATATCAAAACATTCTCACCCGCAAATTTTATATTTTCAAAATCCATATCAATGATGGAATTTAATACCTTTGAACCATTAAAATTATAAACCTCTACTCTAAACGGCTTGTCACTACCACCATTTTTAAATACCAAACCAATATATTTTTCGCTATAAAACACTTTTTGTATTTCTTTATCTATACTTATATCCTTTTTAGTTATATTTTTACTTCCCGTCTTAAATATGGAAATAATGTTTTCGCCTACAGCTACAACATGATTATCAGAAACATAACTAACTGATGGCACTATGCATTCATCATAATCATTAAATTCTTTTACCATACGATTTTCTATATTCTTTCCTGAATTTGAAAAATCATAAAATTGAATCTTATTCTTAAATGAACCATTGTTAACTACAAGATAAGAAACCACCATTTTTTCTCCATCATCAGATATTGAAAAATTCAACGGATAGCCGTTTTCATCTATAATCGATTTATGGGAAATCAATTGTTTTCCTTCTTTATCGTACACTTCAATATAATTACACGTCTTATCTTCAAGCAATGCTGCCACAACACCCTGCCTTGCAACCTCTATTTTTACAATAGGATAGCTAAAGGATACCTGTCCCTGCCTTCCCTTTTCATTATAAATAAAAATGTCATTGGTGTTTTTATCCGCAATTGCCAAATACTCTCCACAAACATCAATTATCGGCTGTTTCATTTCGTATGCTTCTTCCCAAACCGTCTCCTTATCATTAATATATGATATTCCATCATAACTATACTTAACAACAAAATCTCCAAACGGAACGTAATTGCTGCTTGCACCACCTTTAATGTTTATGGATTCCATAACTGTATACGTATTATATTTATGATATTTTTTGTATAAAGAAACACTTACTGTTGCTACCACAATCAAAAATATGACTATGCCGACTTTTACAGCTTTTTTCTTTAATATTTTTTTAGTATTTTGTATATATTTTGAATTTTGACTTTCTTTTTTCAGTCTTCTAAATTTCCTAAGATATTTTGATGACACGATTTCACTTCCTTTGTTAAATCTATCTAAGATTATACAATAACTCTGAAATAATAGCATCATCTTTTTTCTATCTATGAATTTTATTTTTATGGCAATAATATTCTTTGTCCATCTCGAATAGTATAATCATCATCTATATTGTTTCTTTCTTTGATTTCATCAACCATTTTGCTTGTCCCATAATATTTCATACTAATATCATATAAAGTCTGTCCCGATGTTACCGTATGATACTGACCTGAATAGACACTAGAAATACTTTTATTAACAGACTCTTTTTTATCTACGTCGTTATTGTTTTGTATCTTGTCGTTACTTTCATCTGACGTATTTGTAATACTATTATCCACATCCTCTTTCTTTATTTCACTGTTATTCTCACTTTTTTTTTCATTTTTATTTTCAGAAGTTTTATTCTCATTTTCATCAATACTATCATCTTTTATATTATTTGATGTATTTGTCTGTACGGATGTAACATCGTTCTTATCTGTAACACTTTCTTCTGTAACGGATTCCGTATATGCGCTTAGTATTTCATTAACAGCTTTAGCCTCATTATCTCTACTTATACCTGCCAAAGTGCTCTTAATGTTTTTTAATTCTCCATAATTACTTAACATTACAACTGTTGATAACAAAAGAGCCACTATTAAAAGTCCACTTACACCATATGCTATTCTACCTTGACTCCTTGGCTCCATGCCTTCTTCATTAAGAATTTTCCTAAAACTTTTTTTACACTTTTCCTCCTCTTCATTTTTACTACTCTTTAATTTTATATCCACCAATCCTCTGTTTTTTGTTGCTTCATCAGGATTTGTTATTTTTTCATCACTAACATCCCTATTATTTTTTGAAGAAAGATTATCCGACGTGCTATTTTTCATATTCTTAACATACTTTTTCATTTTTTCATTTTTTTCATAATAGATATAATATCCTTGCTGCTTTTCAAAGCCATTTTCTCCATAAACAAAAAAGCCTTCTTCATTTTCTTCTCTGTCAGTCAAAAAACACACTTTGTCGTTTCCTGCAAAATTATCAAGATGATTCTTTTTTATCCCCTTCATGTCATCACTCACTCTATAAGGAATGGAAACATACCAGCCAACAATGTTTAACCTGTCAAAATACTGTTTTATGTCCCTATAAATTCCAGACCAGATCTCATCATTAAAAATAATACTATTTTCAATAATATCTCTGACCTCCACCATTCCCTTTACAAAAATATACACATTACCTTTTGTTCTTTTTACTTCTCCTAATAAAACACCATACTTTACACTCTCCTCATTAGCAGGTTTAATCTTTAAAGTTTTCATCACGTAATCTTCTATGTATATCTTTCGGTTTGACTGGTTACTTCCTATTTGATGTATGTTTTTGGGAATTCTGACTTCATCCTGTTTCTCATGTTCTTTGCCGCTATATACCATTTCTATCATGATACCTCTCCTTCCTTAATCTTTTACGGAAGCATAATATCACAGTAATACTGTATAATTTGTCAAAAATACTACATAGCTTTCATAAACTTTGCGACAACAAAATTCATAATCAAACGTTAATACTTATGTTTTTACATAAATATTTTTTTAATGTCAGAACATGACTTAAATCTTTATTATATACAGACATTTTATTCAACAATAAAATCTAAATTGGCAACCGTTATCAAATCCCCTATATTTATTTCTTCTAATTTATGTGGTTCTAATCTCTTTCCGTTTACAAATGTACCATTTGTAGAATTCAAATCTTCAATATAATAATTAGACATTTCTTCAGAAATTCTAAGATGTACCCTACTTACAACGGGACTGTCCACAATATAATCACTACTTAACTTACTCTTTCCTAAAATACACGGATATTCATTAGGTTCTATTTCCATATTTCCCTGCTCACTTACCTCTTTCAAGGTTATCTTGTTTATTGCTCCGTTAGCCGTCAAAAGCATTGTAGCATCCTCACATTCAGTATTATAAACGTCCTCCTCTTCATCATTTACATACTGTATAGAATTCACATTGTAGCATCTATCTTCCCGCTGTTTTTTTATTGCATCAGCTGATTTATCGTTTTCTTTCTCAAAATCCTCATATAATTCTTCCTCGTCCAGATACTTGCTTTTCTTAATAAATTTATCCGCAAATTTTCTTAGAAAATTTTTCTTTTTTTCTTCAAATGGCTTTTGAACAATATTTTGTTTAGAGTCCAACACAATATTCCTATGTTCTTTGTTTTCTTCTTCAAAAGTGTTTATGTTTTCCTTAGCACAATTATATAAATCTCCTACCGTATAGCTGTCACTAATAGTGATTTGCTGTATTCCATAGGCAATCATTACTGCTGACTTATTGTTATGATCTATATATTCTAATATCTGGTCAAACAATATTCGCATATTCTGCTGAACATCTTTATGAATATTAGGACAATAACAAAAAGTATATTTCCCAGACTTTTTGTTTACATATACATAATCAAGATTAAACAAAAAATCATTCAAATCTATTAAATATTCCTTTGCAGACTCTGCGATTTTTCTAATATCTTTGATAAGATTGAATAAATCTTTACCGGTTATCTTCTTTCTTGAAAATATTGCTCTCATAGATGTAAATTCAGTAACATTGTAATACCAATACTTTTCTCCATCCATTGTTCTGATTGTCATAGGAACGATATTATCAATATTGTTATTCTTTATCATTTTATATTTATAATCATTTTCATTAATAACAACATCCTTTATTATCATAAAATTTTTATTACCATCTTTTTTGTTAACAACTTCCATTTTAATCTAGCATTCCTCTCTCATTATTCAGGCACAAATAGCAATGAAAAATTTAATTTTTCAATCTATTCCCCCTCTCCTACATTACTTTTTATCGCTGAAGTTATATATAAAATGTCTCTAGACATGTTTTTCTCAACCTTAATTTCATAACCTCTTCTGTCTTGGTTAATTATCCTGTTCATACTTAAGAAATTACTTTTTGCAGAATATGATATTTTTATCAGATACGAATTTAATTTATTTGAACAACTTGTTTCTGTATCTATTACAAATAATGGAATATGTCCCATTTCTTCTGTAATATTCTTCTCAAAAGTTTTAAATTCCTCTTTTATATGTTTATTTCCCATGGCATATGCATAACTTTTTAGTGTCACTATATCATGCAAGAACATAGTAAAATACATCAATGACAAAACCATCAGAATAACTATCGGAAATACAATTGCAGTTTCAATTGTAATTTCACCTCTGTATCTACCTTTATTTTTCACAAAAATCTCCATTCTGCCTCCTTTGGCTGTCAGCTCAAATAATAATGAAAATTTATTTTTTAATCTGATTCCTTATCCATATTTAATACATACGATAATTGCTCCCATTAAAACAAATGGCACAAATGCCAGGCTACTTTTCAATGACATCTTTCTACATATAATAGCTGTCACAGAAAATAGACTACATATTAAAAAACTCCAAAAGATTATTAAAAATAACTTCCCTCCACCTAGAATTGCACCTATCGATAAAAGTACCATACTGTCACCATACCCTAATTTTTCTTTAGTCAATAGACTTATCATCACAAAAATCATTCCAAGCATAATACCTGATATAAAGGATTTAATCTCATTATCACCTATAACAATATGTACAACAATTACGACTATTATATTTGTCACACAAAACCAGCCATAAATTATTCTTTTCCTAATATCTGTAATTGTACACACTAACAAGAACAACAAAGTCCATATCCAATAGATTTTATTCATCATTATTTCCCATACAGCCACTACAGGGCTTCCTCTCCCCAACTTCTTTAACATCAACTTCTATAACATATCGGCTAATTGCACTACATTTCAATTCGGTATGATAGCGATTTCCATCTTCCGTAATAAAAACATAAGAATCCTTTTGTAATTTTTTATTTCCGCAAAACTCACAACTTGAATATTTCCCACCGGAATCATTTCTTGCTTCATCTATCTGGCCATAAGCAATCTTACTAATATGTACAATAAGATGACTACATTCTTTTGTGCTATGATAGACTGTTCCGTTCTTTGTTATGTAAACGTTCTCCTTCGCTTTTGATATATCAACACCAGTCCAGTCCTTGACCTTTACTCTTTGAGTTATAAGCATATTCTTATTCCATACCAGCATTTTGTAATTGTAGTTGTAGACAATATCTACATACCCATCCTTTATAAAATTTTGATTTATCACAATATTAGATATTTCACCTGTTTCATCTTCATACTGCTTCTTATATTCATTGATTTTTTCGCTATAATCTGAAATTTTATCAATTTGTTCTGCATAGAACATAGACTTTGAAAGTTTTATTGCTATATTATCTATCGTCATTTGTGTTGACAACTGCTTGTCTATAACAGTTATGTAACTACCCAAAAATAAAACTATCATCATAAATATTGATAATGAAATTGTTGCCTCTATGGTAATTGCCCCTTTGAGTGTATTATGTCTTAATGCATTATTGATTTTTAAACTATAAAAAAATTGCTTTTGTACTTGGAGAGAAACATCATCTAATTTTTTTATTAATATATTTTTTGCGTGAGAAAATAACATACACTCTAAAATTCCCCTTTCCCTTTTTTCCCAATTATCAAATCAATAGGAATTATAATGCTCTACGCTGTATTTATAAGCATTATTTTCCTGACTTAAATTGTTAATTACCATAGGCATCACCGTAAATAATGGTGCAGTTTCATAAGTTATCTTAGTCTTAAATCCCATAAGACTTTTACTCATCAAAAAATCACTGTTATATTTTTTTTTGACATTAATCTGAATCAAATCCATCATTCTGTATATACAATCAGAATTATTTCCTGACATAATTAAAATCTGACAATACTGCTTATAGTTTAACCCCTTATCTGATTTTTCTTTTCCGGCAGACAAGCTCCTTAAATCAGTTTTCCAATTATCTTTGTTCTTTAAAATAGGAACCTTACCATCCTCAAGCAGATTTTTAACATCATTCACCGCTTCAGCCGTAGACCAGACAACTGTCAATATAGTTTTTGAAACAGACTCTAAAAACGGAATACCTGTAACTGCTACAACAGAAGCTGCAATAACTGATATTTCCCCCATCTTTTCCTTATCAGTCAGCAGATATGATGCATTAACACCACTCCTTGCTGTAACCAGCTTTTCCACAGTATTCGTTAGATTTTTCTTGTCACTGTTTTTTCCACCTATAATATATTCCATCTCGTACTTCAATGCTGTGTCTTCTCTATTGTCTAAATAGTCACCAAACTTTTCATCTATGTATAAAGCATTAATTCCTTTGTCTCTTACATTTTCAGACAAACATGTCTTTATATCTTCTTTTAATTTAGTTGGCAGATTTGAATCAGAAATAGTATTTTTCGAAATATTTTCAGGATTATCTATTACCAATGACAATACTCCTGTATTTACAAAATCTTTTGCTTTTTCAAATATTGAATAATTCTTATCATCTTCATCTGTATTGTTAGGTGTAGTTAAAGATTTTATTTTTTCAAATATAACTTCTATATTTTTTAATGACCTTTTTAGCTCCTGACTTATATCAGAATCTGATTTTCCTGTTTGAAAAACATTAAGTTCCCTGTTCACATCTATCTCATCTCTTACTTGTTTTAAAACATTCAAATTATCATCCATATAATCATTAGTCTTAGATGAGTAGCCATTTTTTTCTAGATAATTTACTTTTTTTTCATCATAAAGCTCTATCAAAGTAATGGTACTTTCTACATCTTTTTCCTTACTGTCTAGCTTAGTCATCAATTCTTTATACTCATTTAGAGCTTTCTTCATGTCCTTTGTAGTAGAATTTATTTCAACTTTTTCTATATTCCCGCTAATCAAATCAAACTTGCTACTCAAATCATCTATCTTCTGAATTCTTGCAATATTTTCGTTAATATTCTCTACTACTTTTTGCAAATCCTTCATGCTTTTATCGACTACATTCATATCACATATGTTCATTTCTTCATTATTATTTTTTTTATATTTTTTATATTCTTTCACAAGTTCGTCAACTGCTTTCATTCCACCTTTATATTTCATATAAGAATTAATCTGATTCGAAAAATACACTCCTCCTTTGCTTGTAAGGTACTCCTTATCAGAAACCTCAACGTTCGTAATATTAGTTCCTAATAGATTACCACCTATTTTCTTCAAATCTGCCATATTTATATTATCTTGTATGTTCTTTTTTATTATTGTCTCAACTTTTTTGTTTTCCCATACAAGTAATATTCCATAATCTTCGTATACCTGCCTTCCATATCCTGCAAGGACAGATTCTGTACTCATATATGTAAAGTTTTTTATTTGAGTCTGTACAGAACTTATTCTTGCTCCCTCACATATAACATTAACTAACAAAATTACACTTATCATAACAATACTTAGATATATGGTTATACTTCCTCTTTTTTTCATACTAAAAATTACTAACCTGAGTTTTTATTTTCTTATATAAACCGTCAGCAATCCCTGTAATCTGAGTTTTAAAAATCATTGCCAATCCAACCAACACCACAATTATAAGTATAATCTCGATAACTCCCATTCCGCTTTTCTTCCCCAAAGCATTTTTCATTTTAAATTTCATCACATTTAACAAGTTCATACATTACCTCCCTAATTTCAAATATTAATAGTCATCAACGCTGGAATCATGATAATAACTAATGCAACAATCAGCATAACTATCATAGGTCCTAACAATTTTGTTGAAATCTCACTACCCTTTTTTAATGCAATATTTTTCTTCTCTATCAATGCCTGATTCACCTCGTTTTCTAACGCATAGGACAATTCTTTAGTTCCTCTTCTCTGATTTTGTTCAATAATATTAGACAACTTTACGTAATTGTGAATTCCACACCTTGTTCCATATTCATTAATTGCATTAATCTCTGACATACCACTTTTCATTTTCGACAAAGACATTCTAAGCTCCTCATAAGCATATCGTTCTTTTTTATGACAATTCATATCATATTGCTTTACGATTCTCTCCAATGTATTTTTAAGAGACAATCCAGCATTGCTGTACAAAAGAATTTTACTCACTATTTCCGGGTAGTCTATTTGCATTTCTTCATCTCTCTTTTTTTCTTCCTTTTTTAGCTCTTCATCTTTTAATAAAATCATTAAAATTGCAACAGCAACCCCCATCGGCAAAACATAATATCCCATCCTTGAATTATTCTTATAATACGAGATAGCTTTATCAGATATTTTTTTCGGCAGATTAACATTTTTTTCTTCTATAGATTGACTATCTACATAATCCTGTATCGCCTCCTGCATCTGTCCTCCATAGTCTCTCGGATATACATTTACCGGAAATACATAACTAAGTGTAACATCATTAAGCATCATATTTGCTGTAATATTTACAATCACGCCATCTTCCGATACACCACTTAATATTTTTCCATCATTATCTATCACACTGTTATCACTTATGTCCCAGCTTACCGTTATAGCAGTACCCGCAATTTCATTACATAAATTCAAAGGTTTTGTTATTTTTTCGGAGGTCTTATTTTCTCCTAAAAATTCTTTTAAAAGAATCTCTCTACTTTCTTCTAATTGTTCAAGACATTCTTCTTTCGTCAGTTTTCTTTCTTCAATCTCAACCTCTACTTTTTCGATATTTTCTCCGTCATCTGCATAGAATTCATATTTACCACCACCCTCCATTCTTTCTAATTGGTTGATTGTAATAGTATTTTCAATTTGTTCCGAAATACATATAAAAGTACCTAAAATCAAAAACACCAAAAATGTAACAAGAGCTATGGATATTTTTTCTACCTTATATAAATACACATCTTTGTTCACATTTTCCTTAATGTGTATTTTCTTTAATATGCCTTCTGTCCTCGGATTAACTCTAAAAAATCTATCAAAAAACTTGTCTACTATAAACATTGACATCCCAAAAAAGAGACTTAATCTACCCTTTTTTATTTTGTTTCTTAAGTTCTTTTTATATCCGACAGTCGATGTTAAAAAAATGATGTATATTATTAACAATGCAAGGTATAAAATTACCATCTTCCCCCCTTTAAACTTGAATCTTTACTATTTTTTCACTCCAAAAATAAGCTCCTGCATATGCTGCTAAACATATTGTCATCACGATTTTCCCAATCCATGTTTCATACATCACACTCAAAAATCCTGGTGATACAATACCTATATAACTAATCATTAACATAGGTATAGCTGTCATTATTTTCTGTTCCATTTTCTTTCCATTAATAGCTATTTCAATTTCCTCCTTTACCGATTCTCTTAAAACAATATTTTCAATCACTCTCTTTATGACATGACTTAAATCTCCACCTGACCTCTTTGCTATTGCCAGTGTATTTGCAAAAACTCTTGAGCTTTCTAATCTTGTTCTGTCAGCAAATTCATCAAAAACCTTTTCCATATTCATATTTAAGCTTAATCTTGAAATTAAAATCCTAAGTTCTTCACATATAAAACTTTGCTTACCATAAACAATTATCATTTCTTTATAGCTCTCCTTTATAGCATTTTCCAGTGAATAACCCGTGAGCACACTGTCTTTTAAGCTAATTAGCATATCTTTATATTCATGTTCAAAAATGCTTATATTTTTTTCCTTTATCTTTTTTAATTGCAATACGTAAATTGGTATTCCTAAAGGTATCATAAAAATTCCAGCCTTAAAACTTCCATAAAACATTTTCCCTACCAAAAACAAAAATAATATTATTGCAATAGCATATAAGATTTTTTGTTTTTTTGATGCACCATAATCCATTTTCTAGCATTCCTCATAGCCTTTTCTTTTCATTTTTTCAGTATTTTCAAATTTGTTTCCTGTCCTAATTAACTTTCCTTTTACCTCTTGAGTATCTTCATTCCTTGTTTCTTGTTCCTTAAAAACATATAGCGGATTTAGAATAATATCACCATCTTTTATTCCAAGTACTTCATCAATCTCTAATACCTTTCTACTTTTATCCCTCATTCTTCCTAAATGAACCATAATATCAATGCCACTGGCTATTTGAGATCTGATAGCTGCAAGGGGCATTTCTATTCCCATCAAAACCATAGTTTCTAATCTATTAAGCATATCTCTAAGTGAATTCGCATGTCCTGTAGACATCGAGCCATCATGACCTGTATTCATAGCCTGAAGCATATCTAAAGTCTCTACTCCCCTAACTTCACCTACAATAATTCTGTCCGGCCTTGCTCTTAACGATGTCTTTATCAAATCCCTGATTGTTATCTGATTCTGTCCTTCTGTATTAGCCTGCCTTGTTTCTAACCTAACAATATTATTCACCGATTTAAGATTAAGTTCTGCTGAATCCTCAATAGTAATAACTCTCTCGTCCTCAGGTATAAAATTAGATAATACGTTCAAAAAAGTGGTTTTTCCCGAACCTGTTCCCCCACTTACAAAGATGTTATAACCTGTTTTTACAAGATTCTCCATAAAGTGTGCTGCTTCCTCATTAATGGTTCCCATACTTATCATTTCATCCATTGTAATAATATTTTTAGAGAACTTTCTAATTGTAACAACAGCTCCATCAAGAGCTACAGGCGGCAAAATAACATTAACCCTTGAACCATCAGGAAGCCGTGTATCCACAATAGGATTCGTCTCGTTTACTCTGCGATTTGTATTTCCAACAATCTGTTGAATCATATTATTTAGCTCGCCTTCAGAACCAAATCTATCATTTAGTTTGGAAATTCTTCCTTGTTTTTCCACAAAAATATTATCTTTTCCATTTATCATAATCTCAGTAACATCTTCATCCTCTAACGCTTCTTCTATCACTCCAAATCCCCTAATTAAATCAAATATTTTTTTATGAATATTGCCCCTTCTTTCTACCGAAATATACCTACATTGTGGACTTTCTTCTATAACACTATCAATTATTCTATGTAATTCACTATCATCTATGTCTCTTGTCATATCAATGGAATTAATAACAGTCTTTTTCAGTTCTTCAATGTTCATATCCCTTATTCATCCCCTTTTATAAATTCACGAATACAGTCTCCTGCCTCTCCCCACAAATATTTTTCTCTGTATTCCTCCACACTGCTCCATGGTTCACACTTTGGAACTGATACCTTATAGACTTTGTCAAACAAATCATTATGACCTGTGCCTAGTATGTATTCTTCCCATTCCTTAATTTTACAAGTTTCCACCGAATTATCTGTAGTGGGAATGTATATACTAGTGCAACTCTCCAATATAACAATAGGATTTTTCATAGCCTGACCTACTTCTAAAACTATTTTGTCATAATCAGTCACAGCCATAATATGTTCTATCAAATCAAGCCATTGCTCCGTATCAATATTTCTTAAATCACCGGAATAAATCAGCGGTGGAATAAAATCTACACTATCCATTGAATAAGTGACTGCCTTAATTTTTATGGATAAAGAATCCGGAGATTGTTTGTAAAAATACATCAAGTCAGAAAGATTTACCGTATAATTTATCTCAAAGATTTTGTCAAATGCCGAAAACTCCTGCATACTAATATATAAAACCCTATCCTCCGCACTAAGAATCTGTGCTAAGGCAATGCCGAACCCCACTCTTTCTATACTGTCAAACGGAGCATAGATACCTATTATTTCTCCTTTATTTTTTGTAACTGGCATATAACTACTTTCCTTAACAACATCCACATAACAATCCACAATCTGTCTTACAAGATTCTCCATCGACTGATACTTATATATAAATTTATAACCTATATATGAAGATAAAACCTCTTCATCCGCCAAAAGAACAATCTCTTCAACATCATAATCCTCAAACTCCTGACTCATAGCATTAGAAGAAATCAATAGAATTTGAATCTTACCTTTTTCTAAATAATCAAGTAATGCTTCTTTCTTAGTAAATACTACAATTTCAAAAGGCATCCCCTGTTTCTCTTCCAAATACTCTAAAAATGAGTTCGCATATGCCTCATCATTATCAAAAATTACAACCTGTCCTTTTTTCAACGCTACACCACCCTTCTTTGTCATCGCCTGTATTATTTCCATATGTGCAATTTCTAACTTTATACGACCATACTTTTTCGTTCTGTATTGCTTCTTTTCGTTTTTGAATATGCACATATTATATAAGTTTCATCTTTCTGTGTCTATACTTTTTTCTTGATTTTTATCTTTCAAAATCAACTTTTCATATATTAACTAAAATTCAATTATATCCATTTAAAACCTTTATTATTTTTAACCTACAATGTCACTTATTGCTTTTTGTTCCTTTTTCACAATAACTTTCATTTTCTATTTTTTGTGATATTTTAGGATTATGTAAATTTATTCTTTTTAATTTTTCTTAGAAATATTTTCTATATTTATTCCGGTCTTTTCATAACTTTCCTTCTAATATTTAATAATAATTATTTTCTTATATTGTTATTGACAATAGACTATAATATATGTATACTTCTACGTAGTAATGAATACTACGTGTTGTGACATTTAGTGTTTTATGTCGTGTTTTTTATAAAACTCTGATTACTTATTTAATATTAAAATATTTAGAAAGGAACAAAAATAATATGAAACAAAGAATAAAATTAGCTGATAGACAACTCCCTAATTACTCTAAGGGAGAAGAAATATTTAATATGGTTTCACATATCGTTGGAGGTGCTCTTGGTATTCCCGCACTAGTATTGTGTGTTATAGTTGCAGCATCTCATCACAGTGCTATGGGCGTTATTTCAAGTTGTATTTATGGTTTCACCTTAATCGCCTTGTATGCAATGTCTAGTATTTATCATGGATTGCGACCGGGAATGGCAAAAAAAGTAATGCAGGTTATGGACCACTGTACCATATATTTTTTAATAGCAGGAAGCTATACTCCTATTCTTCTTGTTCCTATGCGTGAAAAATATCCAGTCTTAGCATGGGTTTTATTTGGAATTGTGTGGGGATGTGCCGCAGTTGCATGTACCTTAACAGCTATAGATTTAAAGAAATATAGTGTGCTTTCAATGATTTGTTATTTATCTATGGGATGGATTATTATAATATTTATAAAACAAACCTATGATGTAATGGGAATGGGCGGTATTGTATTTCTAATCACTGGTGGAATTGCTTATACTGTTGGTTCAGTTCTTTATGGTATAGGTAAAAAACATAAATGGATTCATTCTGTTTTTCATTTATTTATCTTAGCTGGAAGCATACTTCACTTCTTTGCAATTATTTTGTATGCTTTATAATCTTAGTAAGGTTGTTATATTAAAAGGAGCTGAAAAAATTTCCTAAAAAGCAATTATGGTTTTATGTCAATCACTATTGCTTTTTCAGAACTTTTTCAGCTCCCTTTTTAATATATGTTAATCTTTTCGTTATTGTTTTTCAGGTATGACTCAAAATCTTCCTCTAACAGTCTTGATTTAGATCTGGCTACAGACAAAATTTCTCCATTTCTCATCTTGTTGCAAAATCACTTTTCACATTTTGTAACATTAGTAATCACTAAAAATACTTCTTTCTTTGCTGCCTGCGTCTATACATTTCATTCAAAAGCATTATCATAATTATGTCCTTAAGCCACTGGTCATCAGGATATACAATGCAATCCTCCCCCTGACATGAAACTTCTTCTTTTTTTATTGCATCAAATATTTTATTAACTAACCTAAGTATGCCTAATTTGTCAGGATATTCATCAAACATCATACTCCCAGTAAACTCCATGTAGTCACATTCACGCTCGACTAATTCCTGAATTGCTAAAACTGTCAACGGATACATTTCCTTAATATACTTCATGTCCTTATTGTCCGTCATTCCCCATTGTCCGCAATAAACTCCCATCAAGGAATTCCCCTGTATAAAAAGTGGCATATATCTATAATCCATAAACGTTCCTAAGATATTATCACTTTATAATATTCAAAATCAAATTTAAGGTGACAAAGATTTTTAATATGAATAACTATTATAATTCAATTTTTATTTCCTTATTTGATTTTTCATATGGAAAATATTCTACACCTGCCGCTTCCATCATCCTTTTAGAAGCTTTCACAGAGGGAGTATTACCATATTTGTCATCTCCATAAATAACTTTCTTTATACCACACTGTATTATTGCTTTAGCACATTCATTGCATGGAAATAATGTAACATACATCTTTGCGCCTTCTAGGCTTCCACCACGATAATTTAAAATTGCATTTAATTCACTGTGAGTTGTATAAAAATATTTGTTATCATACGGATCTTCACTTTCCCTATTCCAAGGAAATTCATCATCACTGCATCCAATCGGCATACCATTATAACCCATAGATAAGATTTTGTTATTCTCACTTACAATGCAGGCACCCACTTGCGTATTTGGATCTTTTGAACGAAGTGCCGATAGTGAAGCTACTCCCATAAAATATTCATTC
This sequence comes from uncultured Eubacterium sp., assembly GCA_964461415.1. Classification (GTDB taxonomy): domain Bacteria; phylum Bacillota; class Clostridia; order Lachnospirales; family Lachnospiraceae; genus Eubacterium_G. The sequence goes on along the minus strand of CAYWUE010000037.1, from coordinate 2,536 downwards.
CATGAAATAAAATCTTTTCTTTTTTTATTATCCATCTTTTTCCTTTCTTATGTAAACTTAAACCTAAATCAGTACTTATCCCAATTTCAATATTTAAAATCAACTTTAGCAACATAATATTGCACTTTATAGGCAAAAATGCAGAAATACTCTCCTACATTAGAAATTATTAGAAAAGCATTTCTGCATATAATCAACTATTTTGTGCCAAAAATTCTATCTCCGGCATCACCTAACCCGGGAACAATATATTTATGGTCATTTAATTTTTCATCTAATGCACCAATATACATATCAACATCAGGATGTGCTTTTTCCATAGCCTTAACACCTTCTGGAGCTGCGATAATGCACATTAACGTAATATTCTTAACACCTTTGTCCTTAAGCATTTGGATAGCAGCCACAGCAGAACCTCCTGTTGCAAGCATAGGATCCACAACAAAAACGTCTCTCTTATCGCAATCTTCCGGAAGTTTGCAATAATATTCGTGAGGCAATGCTGTAACAGGATCTCTATAAAGTCCAATATGTCCTACCTTAGCTGAAGGTATCATTGCAAGCATACCGTCTACCATTCCAAGACCTGCTCTAAGAATAGGTACAATGGCAAGCTTCTTTCCACCTAATTTCTTAATCATTGTCTTGCAAACGGGTGTCTCGATTTCTTCTTCAACTAATTCCAAATCTCTGGTTGCTTCATATGTAATAAGCATAGCAATTTCACTTATTAACTGTCTAAAATCTTTTGTACCTGTTTCAGTCTTTCTTATAATGCCGATTTTGTGTTGAATCAATGGATGATTCATAATAAATGTCTTTCCCATATTGTTTTCCTCCGTATACTTTATGTAATTTTAAATTTTGTACTTATTTTCTTTAAGTTTATTGGCAACCTTCTTAACTATACCATCTAAACTTTCATACATTTTGGCATAATCTGCCAAATCTCCTCCATCAGGATTAATAATACTTCCAGCTTCATTAATATACTCTGTCAAAGTATATACATTAACCGCCTCTGCATACTCATCATATACCGCTTTTTTTCTTGATTCATCCAAGACTAAAATCAGCACATCCAGTCCAAAATCTTCCGTCTCTAATTGCACAGACGTACGATTAATCTCAATTCCCTTTGAAGCTGCAATTGCTACAGTTTTTGGATTCATCGGTTCGGGAAACAAAACTGCAAGTCCTCTTGAATCTATCGCCACTTGCTCTAATGGCAAATAATGTTTCAATATGGCTGCTGCTAATGGCCCCAGTGATGTATCCGTATCTGTAACAAACAAAATTTTAGAAAATTCTAGCATTTTACCTCCGAACTGTTATACATCAATAATGTTATAACCTGCTGCTTTAGTAAGCCTGTTCATAATTGCCTGTCCTATATTTTCTTCAGAAAAAGCTTCTCCAAAAATAAATTCTGCTTTAATTTTGTCAAAGTCTCTTAATGCCTTAAATAAATGATTGGCAACTGTTTCCGGCCTGTCTAAATCCCCCAGTGATACTACCTTTATATTCCTATTCAGTTTTCCCTGGTACATATACAAATGCTGGTCGGCTGTTATAATTCCGGTAATCTTTCCTGCATTTGCCATTTCATTTGCAAGTTTGATGATTGTTTCTGCAACTTTTTTATCATCACCCTTATAAATTTTAAAATCTGCTGCTGGTGCATAATGTCTGTATTTCATTCCCGGAGCTTTAGGTTTAAACTCCTCTGTCGGCTTTGTAAAAATTGTTTTATCTTCTGTAATATCAGGAACAATCTTTTTTACCATTTCTACTGTAATAAATCCAGGACGTAAAATCATTGGCGGATTGCACGTTACATCAATAATTGTAGATTCAAGTCCCATTCCAACCATTCCACCATCGATAATCATATCAATGCGGCCATCCATATCGTCTATTACATGTTCCCCTAAGGTTGGACTTGGCTTTCCTGACAAATTAGCACTTGGCGCAGCTATACTTACACCTGCTGCCTTTATAAGTGTCTGTGCAATCAAATTGTTAGGATATCTTACTGCAATAGTATCCAAGCCTCCTGTAGTTCCTTTTGGCACCAAATCACCTTTTTTAAAAATAAGTGTCATAGGTCCCGGCCAAAAGGCATTCATTAATTTTTTTGCCACATCCGGTATCTCCTTAACCAACGTTTTAAGCATATTCATATCTGCAATGTGAGCAATTAACGGATTATCTGATGGGCGTCCTTTTGCAGCATAAATCTTTGCTGCGGCTTCTTCATTTAATGCATCTGCTCCCAGTCCATAAACAGTCTCTGTAGGAAATGCAACCAAACCACCCTGACGTATAATTTGTCCTGCATTTTCAATTTCCTTCATATCCATATTTTCTGCACTGGTTTCTACTATAATAGTTTTCATCTTACGCCTCATCTTGTTTTATATCTTATCCATTTTAGCACATATTATTATATTTTACAAACTTTATATAAGTAATAATTCTCAAGCTGAAGTGAAAAGTTTATTTCCACTTTGAAAGGGGCGAAGTAGATTTTAGT
>CAYWUE010000036.1:0-19593 GCA_964461415.1 uncultured Eubacterium sp. | reverse complement strand
TGCCTTGAGCGAAGTGAAAGGAATGATAAAAAACATGATAAAATTGGTTGCCATTGATATTGACGGAACATTATTAGATAGCAAGAAATGTTTATCGGAAGAAAATTTAAATACTATAAAGGGCTATGAAAAAAAAGGGGTAAAGTTCGCTTTTTCAACAGGAAGAGTAGACAGAGAGTTAGAAGATGTAGCTGCACAACTACCTTGTATAAAATATGGAATTATGTGCAATGGCGCATATGTAATTGACTTTGAAAATAATAAGGTACTCTATTCAGATTTTTTTGAAATGAGTGACGTTAAAAATATATATGATTTAGTGAAAAAATTAGATGTAGATATGATGTTTGAGCTTCAGGCAGATGGAGTTGTTTATTCAGAAAAAAGATGTATTGAAAACACATACAGATATAATGTTGGTCATATAGATGAATTCATAAAAAGAACCAGAGTTGCTGTTGATGATATGGGTGAATATATATTATCAAGAAAGAATGTAGTGGCAAAGATTAATATATTTTTTCCATCGGTTCAAATTAGAGATGAAGTACTTAAAAAAATAAAAAATATAGATTATGACCTGGCATATTCTGAAGGTTCAAATATTGAATTTAATCTTAAAGGAACAACAAAAGCCAGAGGTCTGGTAGCTTTGGCAGAATATCTTGGATTAGATATGGATGAAACTATGGCAATTGGAGATAATTACAATGATGTCGACATTCTCAAAGCTACAAAAAATTCTGTGGTAATGGGGAATGCCAAGGAAGAAATAAAGAAACTTGGAAATTATATAACGCTTACTAATGATGAAAGTGGTGTGGCTTATGCTATAAAAGAGCTTATAAAATAGTAAGATTAAAAATTTGTTTTTATAAAATATGGTAAAATGTAGGTCAAATGTCCACAGATTCCCGTCTTTTGACCTATATTATATAAAGCCGATTAAGGCAGAGGTCGTTGTGTAAATGCATAGCGACCTTTTTTTGAAAGGAGTATGAAAATAACAAAGGATTGCCTCACGTCCTCTCTGACGAATTAGATTATAAAAAAGCCCTTGACTTTTATTAATCTATTTGATAGCATATCAAAGTAAACTTTAGTTTGGTAAAGTAGTAGAGAGTGAAAACGAAGAAAATACATTTAGGAGGAAATAAATTATGAAAAAAATATTAGCAATAGCTCTTTCATTGACAATGGTTTTATCACTTTGTGCATGTGGTAGTACAGAAAAGAAGGCAGAAGATGTTTCGTCAAAGAAACAGTTGATTGTGGGATTTGATGCAGAATATCCACCATACGGATACATGGATGCACAGACAGGTGAGTATACAGGCTTTGACTTAGAATTAGCACAGGCTGTATGTGATATGGAGGGCTGGGAACTCGTAAAAACTCCTATCGCCTGGGACTCGAAAGATGAAGAGTTAAATAATGGAACAATAGATTGTATATGGAATGGATTTACAATGAATGGTCTTGAAGATGATTATGAATGGTCGGATCCATATGTTAATAACCAGCAGGTAGTTGTTGTTTCAAAAAAATCAGGAATTGAAAAATTAGCAGATTTGAAGGATAAATATGTAGCTGCTCAGGCAGCAAGTGCAGCTCTTCACTTGTTACAGGAAGGTGGAGACCAGGAAGAACTTGGAAAAACATTTAAAGAGATTCAGGAGTTCCCTGATTATAACACAGCATTTGCCGAATTAGAGGCTGGTACAGTCGACGCAGTTGCAATGGATGTTGGCGTTGCAAAATATCAGGTTCAAAACAGAGGTGACGGATATGTTATCCTTGAAGAGAGCCTTAATTCAGAACAGTATGCAATTGGATTTAAAAAGGGTAATACAGAACTTAGAGATAAAGTAAATGCTGATGTTAAGAAACTTTATGACGAAGGTAAGGTTACGGAATTAGCTAAAAAATACGAAATTGACGATATGATTTGTCTTGGAGATTAGTAATGACAATAGGAACAGGATTTATGATAATGGCAGCAAAAATGCCGATGAATATGTTACTGGATAAGATGTCTTCCGGTATGGTTGAAACAGTAAAAATATTTGTATTGACATTGTTGTTTTCACTTCCGCTTGGATTGATAGTGGCATGGGGCAGAATGTCTAAGGTTAAAATAGTCAGATGGTTAGTTAATATTTACATATCAGTTATGAGAGGAACACCTCTTATGTTACAGGTTATGGCAATTTATTTTGGCCCTAGTTATATATTCCATGTACAAATATCCAGAGAGTACAGATTTTATGCAGTAATAATTTCATTTGTATTAAATTATGCAGCATATTTTGCTGAAATTTATCGTTCAGGTATTGAATCAATGCCAAAAGGTCAGTATGAAGCTGCCAGTATGTTAGGTTATAACAAGGCTCAGACGTTTATGAAGATTATATTGCCACAGGTAATGAAAAGAATATTACCATCTATTACAAATGAAGTTATTTGTCTTGTAAAAGATACATCATTAGCATTTTCAATAGCATATATGGAAATGTTCAGTATGGCAAAACAGATTGCAGCAGCAACAGCAAGCTTTACACCGTTCTTAGTAGCCGGAGTATTCTATTTTATCTTTAATGCTGTAGTTGCATGGATTATGGGATATATAGAAAAGAAACTAAATTATTACAGTTAGGGAGAAGTAAGATGAGCGTATTAGAAATGAAACATATCAAAAAAAGTTTTGGTAATTTTGAAGTGTTAAAAGACATCTCTCTTGAGGTAAATAAAGGAGATGTTCTTTCTATAATAGGACCGTCAGGTTCAGGAAAATCTACATTGCTAAGATGTGCCGTAAATTTAGAAAAAATTTCCGGAGGAAAGATTCAGTATAATGATAAGATAATGGCTGAAACGGATGAAAATGGTAATATAAGATATTCAAATAAAAAACAGCTTAGGGAACTTAAGTCAACATATGGTTTGGTTTTTCAGAATTTTAATCTTTTTCCGCACTACTCGGTATGGAAGAATATTACTGATGCGCCTATAAATGTTCAAAAAAGAGACAAAAAAGAGGTAGAAGATACAGCCAATAAATTATTGGAAAAAATGGGACTTTCTGATAAAAAGGACGCATATCCATGTGAATTATCTGGTGGACAGCAACAGAGAGTTTCTATTGCCAGAGCTTTGGCAATGAATCCGGATATTTTATTCTTTGATGAACCGACCTCTGCATTAGATCCAGAGCTTACTAAAGAAGTATTAAAGGTTATAAAAGAACTTGCAAGTGAGCATATCACTATGGTGATAGTTACACATGAAATGTCATTTGCAAAAGAAGTTTCAAGCCGTATAATTTTTATGGAACATGGCGTTATAGTTGAAGACGGAACACCTGAACAAATCTTTAATTCTGAAAATGTTAGAACAAGAGAATTTATAGGAAAATATAATTAATATATGATAAAGGCACAATCACAATGAAATTTTCTGAAACAGAATTAATAATCTGTTTTTTGAAGATGCAATGGATGTGCTTTTTTAATATAAAAAATTTCATATAAGATTTTAGTGTTACTTTTATTTTTTACATACATATGTTATTATAAAGACCGTAAAAATATAAAAAAGAGGATTGGGTATGTTAGAAATTATTGAGATTATCAAGGTTATTTTTTTGGGAATTGTTGAAGGAATTACAGAATGGCTGCCTATTAGCAGTACAGGTCATATGCTTTTAGTTGATGAATTCATAAAAATGGATGTAAGCAGTAGTTTTAAGGAGATGTTTTTTGTAGTAATTCAGCTAGGAGCTATTTTAGCAGTGGTATTACTTTTTTGGAAGAAGATGTTTCCTTTTCAATTTAAGGATAAAGAACAGCCAATTATAAAAAAAGACATCTTTTCTATGTGGTTTAAGGTCGTTGTTGCCTGTATTCCCGGTGCAGTTGTGACTATTTTGTTTGATGATTTTATAGAAGCGCATCTTCACACACCGGTTGTTATTGCAATAACATTGGTTGTATACGGTATTGCATTTATTATAATTGAAAGATGGAATAAGAATCGTGTACCAAAGGTTATGGAATTAGGTGATATTACATACAAAACTGCGTTCATTATCGGACTGTTTCAGGTTCTTTCCATTGTTCCGGGCACATCACGCTCGGGTTCAACTATTATAGGTGCGCTTTTAATTGGCGTATCAAGAGTTGCGGCAGCGGAATTCACATTTTTTTTAGCGGTTCCTGTTATGTTTGGATTAAGCGGGCTTAAAATGTTGAAATTCGGATTACATTTTACACAGGCTGAACTTCTGGTTTTGGTTTTAGGAACATTAGTAGCATTTTTAGTATCTGTATTAGTAATAAAATTCCTTATGGGATACATTAAAAAACATGATTTTCAAGTGTTTGGATGGTACAGAATTGCACTTGGTATAGTAGTTTTGTTGTATTTTTTGTAAGACTTTATAAGAATGAAAGAAACAATATTTGTAGATATAAAAGAGGACATAAATAGATTATTATATAGTATAGAGGGAACATGATAGATACAATACTTTTTGATTTAGATGATACGATTTTAGATTTTCATAAAGCTGAAGAATTTGCTTTGAAAAAAACATTAGAAAAATTGGATATTAAGCCACTTGAAAGTACAATCAAAAGATACAGTGAAATAAATCAGGAACAGTGGAAACTGTTAGAGCTTGGTAAAATTACACGCAATCAGGTTCTGACAGGAAGATTTGATATATTGTTTGATGAATTAGGCATCAAGCAGACAGGAGAGAAAGCCTGGGAAATTTATGAAAATCAGCTTGGAAAAAGTTATTTTATTATAGATGGTGCAACGAATGTATTAGAGCAATTAAAACAAAAATATAGACTTTATATCGTTTCTAATGGCACAGCTTCGGTTCAGGATGGTCGAATAAAAGGTAGTGATGTTGGAAAATATTTTGAAGATATATTTATTTCTCAAAGAGTTGGATATAATAAGCCAAGAGTTGAATTTTTTACACATTGTTTTGAGAAAATAAAAAATATTAATAGAGAGAATACTATAATTGTAGGTGACAGTTTGTCATCGGATATTTTAGGTGGCATTAATGCAGGAATTCATACCTGTTGGTACAATCCTAAAAAAGAAATAAATACATCGGATATCGAACCAGAATATGAAATCAATGATTTGAATGAAATATTTAAAGTTTTAATTTGAAAGTTAAATATATATGATGCCTGAAAAAAATTAAAGAAATTAATTAGTAAAAAAGTTTAAATTAATAGGTTATAAATTAAAGCAATTAATCAGTAAGAAAGTTTAAATTTAATAGGTTGAAAAATGAAGAACTATATTTGATGAAAAAATTAGTTTGTTCTAAAAGAAAAGCTAACAAGTTTTAACATTTTTTTAACTTGTATGTAGATATGTTGATTGCTATATTAGAAGATAGAGCAAAAAAGAATAATGGGACAAGAGGTAAAGACGGATATGAGAAAAACAAAAATTGTATGTACATTAGGCCCTGCAACAGATAAGGAAAATGTATTAGAAGAGCTGATTGAAAATGGTTTGAATGTAGTAAGATGTAATTTTTCACATGGTTCTCATGAGGAACATTTAGAAAGAATCAGCAAGGTTAAGGAGTTAAGGCAGAAATGCAATAAGCCAATCGCGATTTTGTTGGATACGAAGGGACCTGAAATCAGAACTGGCAATTTTAAAAATGGTAAGGTTCAGGTTTATTCTGGACAAACTTTTACATTAGTTGGCGAAGAGCCGATTATAGGAGATGAAAATCGAGTTAATATTACTTATCCGGATTTGTACAAGGATATTGAGCCAGGTTCTGTTATTTTAATTGATGACGGTCTTATTAAGATGGAAGTTACAAAGATTGTTGGCAAAGACATTATATGTCAGGTTAAGAATGATGGAAAAATATCTGATAAAAAAGGTGTAAACGTGCCGGATGTTCACATTAATATGGAATATCTCAGCGAGCAGGACAAGAATGATATAATATTTGGTATTGAAAATGACGTAGATTTTATAGCGGCTTCTTTTGTAAGATGTGCTGATGATGTAAAACAGATTCGCCAGATTTTAAAAGACTATAATGGAGAAAATATTGACATTATCGCAAAAATAGAAAATAGCGAAGGTATTTTAAATATCGATTCTATTATAGATGCAGCAGATGGAATTATGGTTGCTAGAGGTGATATGGGTGTGGAACTTCCGGAAGAAGAAGTACCAATTATTCAAAAAATGATTATAAAAAAGGTATACCAGGCTGGCAAAAAAGTTATAACAGCTACACAGATGCTTGATTCTATGATGAATAATCCAAGACCTACAAGAGCAGAAACAACAGATGTTGCCAATGCAATTTATGACGGAACAAGTGCTATCATGCTTTCGGGGGAAACTGCAGCCGGAAAATATCCAATAGAGGCATTAAAAACAATGGTTAGAATTGCTGAGAGAACAGAGATGGATATTGATTATAAAAAGAGATTCTTCACACAGAGTATACCTACTCAGAGAAATATTACAAAAGCAGTTTGCCATGCTACTTGTACTACAGCATATGATCTTGAGGCAAAAGCAATTCTTACTGTTACAAAATCGGGCGGTTCTGCTAGAATGATTTCAAGTTGTAGACCGGATTGTATGGTAATTGCAGGTACTACAAGTGAGAAAACATGCAGACAACTTAATTTGTCATGGGGCATTACGCCGGTATTGCTTAAGGAAAAAGAAGATGTTTTGGAACTTTTTGATTATGCAGTAGAAGTTGCAAAAGATACAGGCTTAGTAAATAAGAACGACATTGTTGTTATTACATCCGGTGTGCCACTTGGTACATCAGGTACAACAAATATGATGAAAGTACAGTGCGTTGAATAATTATTAAAAATAACTAGTTAAATTTTTATAATGAATAATAAGATATACAAAAAACAGTTGAAAGTGATTTTTATATAATAGGAAATTCGAAGAAATTTCCTATTACATGAAAACGCTTTGCTGTGGATGCGAAGTTTATTGAAATGTAGTTGTGCATACTCATCCGCTCACACGCGAAGTGCCACAAGTGGCACTTTTTTCTTTTAAGTACGTTATGTAGCTGTTGTATATCTCTATATTGAAGTGTCTTCAATCATTCGATATCCTACTCCAAGTTCAGTAAGGATATAAGTTGGTTCGGCTGGATTTGGCTCAATTTTTCTTCGAATATTTGCCATGTTTACTCTTAAAATTTTATTGTCATTTTCATCCATATTAGGACCCCATACATTTTTTAAAATAGATGAATAAGTGATAACTTTGCCTGAGTTTTTGGCAATATAAGCAACAATTTTATATTCAATAGGAGTAAGATGCACAGGCTCATCATCTCTGGTTATAATACGTTTCATAAAATCAATTTTAAGACCAAGTGCGGTATATGGTTTTTCGCTTATGGTATTTTGTGAAATAATGCGGTTGCTATGTCTTAATGAAGTACGTATTCTTGCTAATAGCTCATTTGTGCTAAAAGGTTTTGTTATATAGTCATCTGCTCCTAAATCCAGACATGTTACTTTGTCATTGTCCGTAGTTCTTGCAGAAAGAACGATTATAGGACATAAAGACCATTCACGAATATTTTTTATAATATCAACTCCATCCATATCAGGTAGTCCTAAATCAAGTAAAATAATATCAGGACATGCAGTATTTGCAACAGACAGTCCTTCGGCACCGGTTTTTGCCGTAATAACTTTATAATTATCTGAACGCAAGATTTTTTCAATAAAATCAGCTATATTTTTTTCATCTTCTATTAATAATATAGTAAAATCTTTCAAAATTAATCCTCCTTAGGTAGTGTAAAATAAAATATTGAGCCATCATCGTGAATATCTGCATGTATCTCACCGTTATGGGCTGTAATTATTGTCTGACAAATGGAAAGGCCTATTCCCATTCCTTTGTTTTGGTCAGGGCTATTATTTCTTCTTGTATATGATTTAAAAATTTCATCTTTTTTCTCACTTTCTATACCTACACCATAGTCTTTTACATATACAGTAACTGTATCAGGTTGAACGGTAGTATATAATTCAATAGGCTTTTTTGAGTGGGAATGTTTTAAAGCATTCTCTAAAAGGTTGATTGTAACCTGTTGAATTAGCAAAGCATCCATTGGGATGAGTATAAATTCATCAGGCAGTGTAATTTTGATATTAGCATTCTGCATACGTCTTTTTACTCTAAGCACAGAGTCAGACATTATTTCTTCTAATGGTTCGGGATTCTTTTTTAAGGTTCTGTTGTCATCCTGAATTTTTGTTACTGACAAAATATTTTCAACCATATTTAAAAGCCAGGCGGCATCTTCTGTAATATTGTTCATAAGGTGTTCCCGCTCGCTTTTTGAAAGATTAAGATTTTCATTAGTAAGAGAGGAAGAAGCACCAATAATACTTGTAAGTGGCGTTCTAAGGTCATGAGAAATAGAACGTAACAGATTAGCTCTGATTTTTTCTTTTTCGCCTTCTGCAATAAGTTTTTCTTTTTCAGCTAAGGCAATACTCTGCTTTTTAAAACGTGTCATATATGTACTTATAATAACGGTTATCGAAAGCATAACAAGGAAAGTTAAAGGATAACCGGTTATAGTAAAGTTTAATTTAAAATACGGAAAAGTAAATAAATAATTGATACATATAACACTTATAACTGAAGCTATAATACCCGGTAAATATCCGGTGGTATAGGTTGTGATAAGTATCAAGGTCAATATGTATATTGGTGCAATAACTGATGGCGAGAAATTAGGAGTATAAAATAATATAAAAGATATAATTGTTGCTACAGTCATTAGCAAAAAAGTAATAATAGTATTGGTAAAAAATAAATATAGGCTTTTATATTTTCCGGATTTAAAAGTATTAAGCCTGGTAGATATTTTGTTTATAGTTATTCGAGAGTTCATTTTTTTCTCCTGTTTTATTTTTGCAGATTGTACTAAAATACAAAAAACCATTCCTAGTATACTCCTCAATTTAAAAAAATAAAATCCCCAAAGATGTAAAAAAATCGCTAAAGAAGATTTGAGTGGGGTTAATAAAATGCTAAAAAAGGGAGTTTTTATATTAATAAGCTGTTAAGGAGTTAGAAATGCTATTGTTAAATATTATTTTTAATGTTAAATTCTTGAAAAATTAAATTAATGATACATCAGGAGGAAACGGAAATGGATTTAAATAGTATTTGTACAGTTTTAGGAACAATTTTTTTAGTATTTGGATTTGGATTTGCACTGTGGGATGAATTTTTAAGAAAAGAATAAAATTCTATGGTGAAATAATAACTAAAATCAAGATATAAGAGAAAAAAATATGCTGTGTCAGTTGACATAGTGATAAAAAAAGTGTTAAATTTAATACGTAAAATATAGAAAAAGACTTGTGGTAAAACCATAAGTCTTTTCTGTGCTAAAAACTGTTAAATTAGGAGGTGGAGATAATGGATAGTTCTGATAGTTGGGGGAAAAACTATAGTGTTAGATATTTTGAAGATTCAGAGCATATATCCATTATGTTTTAATCCGATAAAACATCTGACATAGTTTTCCCGCATATACGAACGGCATATTAGAATGACAAAGGAGGTATATGACAATGGAAAATAAATTAGATGATATAGAATTATTAAAAGATGTTAATCCTCAAAGAGATGATTATGAGGATGAGATTATACAGATAATCAGAAGTGATGAACCAGAATATATAAAAAAGGAAGCTTTAGAAGATTATCACGAGAATGATATTGCTACGGTTTTAGAAAAACTAGAAGTAGCAGAGAGAAGAAAGCTGTATTCAATTATGGGACTTGAAAGGGTTTCAGAAGTATTTGCATATTTTGATGACCCTGAAGAATTTATAGAGGAATTGGATGCAGAGCTTGCTGCAGATATCCTTGAAAACATGGAAGCGGATGATGCGGTAGATATTCTTGAAGAATTAGAAGAAGAAAAAAGTGAAGAGCTTATTCAGTTGATGGATAAGGAAGCAAAAAAGGACATTGATTTGATTCAGTCTTATGATGATGACGAAATCGGTAGTAAGATGACAACAAATTATGTTACATTGCCACTGAATCTTACAATAAGACAGGCTATGAAACGCGTTGTGGAACAGGCAGCTGAAAATGATAACATTTCCACATTATATGTGCTAGATAGCAATGATAAGTTTTATGGAGCTATTGATTTGACAGATCTTATTATAGCAAGGGATTATGTAGTATTAGAAACGTTAGTTACAACATCATATCCTTTTGTATATGATTACGAAACTGTAGATGATTGTATTGAAGATTTGAAAGATTATTCAGAAGATTCAATACCTGTACTAGATAGAGAACAGCATATTTTAGGTGTTATTACTTCACAGGATTTATTGGAAGTAGTAGATGAAGAGATGGGTGAGGACTACGCTAAGTTGGCGGCTTTGGCATCTGAAGAAGATTTAGAAGAACCATTATTGCAAAGTCTTAAAAAAAGAATACCATGGCTTATTGTATTGTTAATGTTAGGTCTTGGTGTCTCATCAGTGACAGGCATGTTTGAACATGTTATTGCAACATTGCCTATAATAGTAAGCTTTCAGTCGGTTATACTAGGTATGTCGGGTAATGTTGGAACACAGTCCCTTGCTGTAACTATCAGAGTTTTAACAGATGAGGAACTAACAGTAAAACAACAGGTAGGTTTTGTATTCAAGGAACTAAAAGTTGGATTTTTTAATGGCATGATTATAGGTTCAATTTCATTTGTTATAACTGGATTGTTTATATGGATTGCCAAAGGACAAACTATTGTAAACGCTTTTGCAATGTCAGGTTGTATTGGAGTTGCACTTTGGCTTGCAATGATTATTTCAAGTCTGGTTGGAACAATAATTCCGATATTCTTTACAAAGATTAAAGTAGATCCTGCGGTTGCATCAGGACCACTTATTTCAACAGTCAATGATTTGGTTGCTGTTGTTACATACTATGGGCTTGCCTGGGCTTTATTGCTCAATTTAGTTCATATGGGATAAAATTATTACTGGTAGCAAAAGTCAGCTAAAAGAAAAAAATAAATTAGATTAAAGAAAAAACGGTGCTAAGACAGAACTTGTAAAAAAGTTTGGTTTAGCACCGTTTTTTTTATTATAGGAAATTTCTATGAAAAATTATTTTATTTTTTTTACGGCAACTCTGACTATTGGCCAAATTATAATTACAAGGAAAGAACCTAATAAAGCTGCAACTAACTGGGTTGTAGAATAAGTAACTTTTGCCATAGCAACCATTTTAGAAGAAAGGCTTGCACCGAAATTAGGTATAACCAAATTTACTATAAGTAATGTCATAACTCCAGCTTTTGCAAAAGAACCGATTACAAGAAGTATTGGTAAAAGATTAAGTTCTAATTTTTTACCACGAACAAACCATGCAAATAAAACATATACAATATTTCCAATCATAATACATGGAAGAATAAGAGGTACTGCTGAAATGAGTGGGCTCTGTGTCAATATAAATGAAAGCACAGGTATAATAATTGACAAAAGAACACCACTTAAAAACCCACAATAAAGTGTATCTATTATAAGAATAAGATTAATAAGTGCACCGGATATGGCAACACTTTGTCCGGCAATTACAAGAGGTCCTTTTATAAATTGAATAATAACGATACTTAAGGCAATCATAATTGCAGTTACAGTAATTTGTTTAGTTTTTAATTTCATTTTTTAAATTCCTTTCAAAAATAGGTATAAATAATATGTAATGTTTTTTAACATTACTTTTCAGTTATTAAGTCTAAATAATCTTTGTATTTTGTTTCTGTTGGATCCTTTAGCTCTGATGCTGCCATATCCTTTTGTAAATCTATAGCAGCTTTTCTTGTATCAGAAAGAACACCGGCACCACCAACACAACCACCGGGACAAGCCATTCCCTCAAGAAGATATCCGTCATATTTTCCGGCTTTTGCCATAAGAAGCATTTTTTTACATTCATCTAAGCCTTCAGCTTTTACAGTTTTAACTTCCATATCCGGTTTTAGCTCGCTTAATACCTTGACAACTGCCTGAGCTACACCGCCACTTGAGGCAAAACCTTTACCAAGAGCACTAGATGTCTGGAGTGGTTCTTCAACTTCAAGGGAATCAAAGTCAACACCCTTAGCATCAAACAATCCCATGGTTTCTTCAAATGTTAGAACAAAATCAACATCACTTCGTACAGAACGACGACTTGCTTCTAATTTTTTTGCGGCGCATGGTCCGATAAATACAACCTTACATTCAGGATGCTGCTTTTTAATCATTCTGGCTGTTAAAACCATAGGTGTAAGGGACATTGAAATATAATTAGCATATTCAGGTAATGTCTTTTTTGCCATAACAGACCAGGCAGGACAACATGATGTACCCATCCATTTTTGGTTTTTTGGAACATTTTCCACAAAATCCTCTGCTTCTTGAAGAGCACACAAATCAGCTCCGATTGCGACTTCAACCATATCTTCAAAACCTAATTGTTTAAGAGCAGCACGTACCATTTCAGGGGAAACATTATCACCGAACTGTCGAACAAAAGAAGGTGCGATGGCCGCATATATAGGAGTTTCACTTTTTAATGCAAGCACTGTCTGATAAATCTGACTTTTGTCAACAATTGCGCTAAAAGGGCAGCTAACAAGACACATACCGCATGATACACACTGGTCATAGTCGATATCAGCCCTTCCGTATTCATCTGATTTTATAGCGTTCATTCCGCAAGCCTTTGCACATGGACGTTCCTGCTTTATTATAGAGTTATATGGACAGGCATTTATGCATTTTCCACACTTAATGCATTTTTCCTGGTCAATAACAGAGCGTCCGTTAACCATTGTGATGGCATTTTGGGGACAAACCTCGATACATGGATGTTCAATACATCCCTGACATCCGTTTGTAATCAATACTCTTTTTTCAGGACATGCATGACATGCAAATTTTATAATATTTATAAGTGGTGGGTCATAATATTTTTCGTCAATGGCAGTAGCATCAATTCCTTCAGAGAGTGGTGCATGCTCAGAAAGCGTTCTGATGGGAAGTCCCATAGTTGCACGTAGACGTTCGCCGATTATGGCACGCTCTAAAAAAATGTTATCATAGTATTGTCCGATTTCGCCTGGAACTATTTCATATGGCAAATCCTCAATGCGTGATAAAGGACTATCATCATAAGCCATTCTGGCAATTTCAGTAAAAACCTTATGACGCACTTCGGTTTTGTTAGAATAAATACCTCTCATATTTTTTTTTGATAATCCTGCAGGATGAATAACAGGATTATGTCTTCCTTTCTATATTTTGTATAGGAAAAAATAAAATATCCAAAAATTAATTTTAATAAAGAAAAAATGATTTGTAAGTCATTTTTTTCGGGATGAATTTATAAAAATCTCCTATATTTATTGCTAAAAAAATCAAAGTCATTATAACATAGCAGGTAAAACAATACAAGAATAAGAATGTTAAAAAAATAACAAAGTAAAGTTTTAATTATACATGTGTACAATCAAATTTTAAAAATCGTAAAAAGTAATAAAAAACAATTTAAAAATTGTTGCAAATAGCACTATACAAAATAGAATATATTGTGTTATAATTCCAATCGTGCACACAAGATATAGTATTTACAGAGAATTGCAGAGAAATTATAGAAGTATTAGGGAGAAATAATGATGGAAACGATTACACGCAGAGTAATTAAAAGAAATGGTCAGGAAGTAGGTTTTGATGTACATAAAATTCTTAACGCTGTAAGAAAAGCAAACGACAGTGTTGAACCTATATATAGATTGAATGAATACCAGATTGAGGCTATAGGAAAACTTGTAACGGACCAGATTACAAAATCCAATCATGCTACTGCTGTTGAGGATATTCAGGATATGGTTGAACGTGGGATTATGGAGATGCGTGGATACGAAGTTGCGCAGACATATGTACGTTACAGATACAAGAGAGATATGGCAAGAAAAGCTAATACAACAGATGATGGTATCCTTGCGCTTATCGAACAGATTAATGAAGAAGTAAAACAGGAAAATTCTAACAAAAATCCAACCATTAATTCTACTCAGCGTGATTATATGGCAGGTGAAGTAAGCAAAGACTTAACAAGACGTATTTTGCTTCCGGATGACATAATACAGGCACATGAACAGGGGATTATTCATTTTCATGATTCAGATTATTTCGCACAGAAAGAGCATAACTGTGATTTGATTAACTTGAAAGATATGTTAGAAAACGGTACATGTATTTCAGAAACTATGATTGAAAGACCGCATAGTTTTTACACTGCATGTAACATTACAACACAGATTATTGCGCAGGTAGCAAGTAATCAGTATGGTGGTCAGTCTTTCTCTTTGGGGCATTTAGCACCATTTGTTCAGGTCAGCCGTGAAAAAATAACAAAAGAAGTGATGAAAGAACGCGAAGAAGTTGGCGTGGATTATACAGATACTCAGCTTAAGCAGATAGTTGAGAGAAGATTGAGAGATGAAATCACAAGAGGAATTCAGACTATCCAGTATCAGCTTATTACACTGATGACATGTAATGGACAGGCACCTTTTGTGACAATGTTTATGTATTTAGATGAGGTTCCGGAAGGACAGACAAGAGATGATTTGGCTGTATTGATTGAGGAAGTATTAAATCAGAGAATTCAGGGCGTAAAAAATGAGAAAGGTGTTTGGATTACACCGGCATTCCCTAAAATTATATATGTGCTAGACGAGGACAATGTAACACCGGACTCAAAATATTGGGATTTGACAGTGTTGTCAGCAAAATGTACAGCTAAGAGAATGGTTCCGGATTACATTTCAGCAAAGGTGATGCGTGAAATGAAAAATGGCTGCGTATACACATGTATGGGATGCCGTTCATTCCTTACAGTAGAAGAAAGTCAGAGAGAAGCTGATGGAAGTTATAAATTCTATGGAAGATTTAACCAGGGTGTTGTAACAATCAACTTAGTAGACGTGGCATGTTCATCTAATGGCGATATGGGATTGTTCTGGAAGATATTAGATGAAAGATTAGAACTCTGCCACAAGGCATTGAGATGCAGACACGAAAGATTGCTTGGAACACCATCAGATGTTGCACCAATTCTATGGCAGAATGGAGCATTGGCTAGACTTAAAAAGGGCGAAACACTTGACAAGTTGTTATATGATGGATATTCCACAATTTCATTGGGATACGCAGGTCTTTATGAAATGTGTGTAAGAATGACAGGAAAGTCACATACGGATCCGGAAGCTAAGCCGTTTGCAATAAAGGTAATGCAGAGACTTAATGATAAATGTGCAGAATGGAAAGCAGCAGAAAATATAAGCTATTCAGTATATGGCACACCTATGGAATCTACAACTTATAAGTTTGCAAAATGCTTACAGAAACGTTTTGGAATAATAGAAGGTGTTACTGACAAGAACTACATTACAAATAGTTATCATGTTCATGTAACAGAAAAGATAGATGCATTCAGTAAATTAAAATTTGAATCTGAATTCCAAAAATTGAGCCCTGGTGGAGCTATAAGTTATGTTGAAGTACCAAATCTTCAGGACAATATTGAAGCAGTAATTCAGGTTATGAAATTCATATACGATAATATTATGTATGCTGAATTAAATACTAAATCAGATTATTGTGAATGTTGTGGATACAATGGAGAAATACAGATCGTGTCAGACGAAAATAACGGAAAATTATTGTGGGAATGTCCAAGCTGTGGAAATCGTAACCAGGATAAAATGAGTGTTGCAAGAAGAACTTGTGGATATATCGGAACTCAGTTTTGGAATCAGGGAAGAACTCAGGAAATAAAAGACAGAGTTTTACACTTGTAAAATAACTATGTTAACGATAATGGGAGAAGGCTATGCTTGGAACAATAGTTAATACCTGTACGATTTTACTTGGAAGTATAATTGGAAGCATTATTCACAAAGGAATAAAAATTAAATATCAGGATGCATTGTTTACAGCAATGGGAATGGCAGCATTTGGCATAGGAATAAATTCTGTTTGTCAGAATATGCCTAAAAGTGAATATCCTGTATTATTTATTGTTAGTCTTGCTATAGGTGGCTTGATAGGTACTGCACTGGATTTACAAGGGAGAGTTGACAAGTTGTCTGTGAAGTTTGAATCAAAAGGTGGTTCAATGCAGGGGGTTATAACTGGTATATTAATTTTTTGTATTGGAACGTTATCAATAGTAGGACCAATTAATGCAGCATTGACAGGTGATTACACTTATCTATTCACTAATGCAACACTTGATTTGGTGACATCGATGGTATTAGCTTCAACTTATGGCATAAGTATGATTTTTGCAGCGCCAATTTTATTCTGTTGGCAAGGAATGATATATTTGGTAGCATACTTGGCTGGGGATATAATATCATCTCAGATGATAACGGAGATGTCTGTTGTTGGCGGTTTTTTGATAGCTATGACAGGAATGTCTATATTGAAAATCAAAGATTTTAAAACATTAAATTTTATACCGTCACTTTTTATTTCGCTTATTGTCATTGCAATTTTGGGATTGTTTAGATAAAAAAGTACAAAAATAAGTTTATACATAAAGACATATTAATTATGTAAAAAATAATAAATTATAAGAAAATTAGTTTTAAAAAGAACATGGTGTACAGAAACCATGTTCTTTTTTGTTGAATCTAAACCTGCCAGCCGCCATCTACAGTTATTATCTGGCCTGTAAGATAAGAGCCACTTGATGCAAGAGTGTAAACTGCATCTGCTACATCCTTGGTTGTACCTAGTCTTGAAGCGGGTATTTCTTCTATTATGGAAGCAATGTCGTCACCATCAAGATGACTGTTCATTTTTGTGTCAATTATGCCACAGGAAATGGCATTAACCTGAATATTAGAAGGAGCCAGTTCTTTTGCAAGAGCCTTTGTGAAAGTGTCCAGGGCCCCTTTTGTTGTAGAGTAGCAGACTTCAAAAGAAGCTCCTCGCTGTCCCCATACAGATGAAATGTTTATAATTTTTCCATAACCATTTTTCAGAAACATAGGAATTGAATATTTGCTCGTTGCCACTATAGAGGTAACGTTGGTATTCCATAGGGTTGACCATTGGCTGCTGGTTATGTCTTGAAGGAGACCTAAAACAGAAATTCCCGCATTGTTAATTAATATTTCGAGATTAATATTTTTTGAAACGAGTTCATTGAAAAATGCTTCAATCTGACAAAAATCAGATAAATCTACATTATAATAGGAAAAAGTATCTCCTAATTCTAAGGCTAATCTTTTAATAGAATCTATATTATTATGGTAAATTCCTATAACGTTAAAATTGTTTCTTGCAAATGTACGACAGATTTCCTGACCGATATCTCCGGACGCACCGGTGACTAGCACAAATTTTTTCATGCGTGCAACCTCCGTTAAATGTTTATATTTATACTATAACATAAGAAATAAGTTAAAAAAACTGTGAAATTTCACAAATTTGGCAGTTGACAATGTAGTATGTGATTGATATACTTGTAATAGTTTTGTAATATTTCAAAGTTGCAAAGTGCAACATAAGTAATTAAGAAAATACGGAGGCAAAAATTTTCATGAGAAAAAACTACGCTAAGAAACTTGTGACAGGCATGCTTGTTACATCACTTACTATGACCGCTACTATGCCATTGTTTGCTGATGAGCTAGCTACTGAAGTGCCTAGTGCAGGTGCAGCAGTGATAATTGAAAATTATATTAACAATACAGGATCAGAAGCAGACATTGAGAAATTACTTCAAACAACAACTGCAACTAATGAACAGACAGCTGAAAATACAGAAGTTAAAACTGAAAAAAAGCAAACAACAAAGACTAAAGAAAACAAGACCTCAAGTGAGGATAAGTTGTTTGAAAACATTGCAATCACAAAGGTTTCAGGTGGTGCAGAGGATTACGTTAATGTAAGAAAGAAACCATCTACAGAAGCTAAGATTGTTGGAAAGATTTATAATAACAGTGGTGCAAAGATTTTAGAAAAGACAAAGAGTGGTTGGTACAAGATTGTTTCCGGTAACTGTACAGGATATATCAAGTCAGATTTCTTTGTAACCGGAAGCAGTGCGAAGAACAGAGCCTTAGATAATGGTTACGTTCAGGCAGTTGCAAAGGATGCTATTCATGTTAGAAAAGAAACTAATACGAAATCAAAAATCGTCACTAATGTTTATAAAAATGAAACATATACAGTAAAAAAATTTGATAAAACAGGTGAATGGATTAAAATTAAAATTAAAGCAGGTGTAAGTGGATGGATATCAGCACAATATGCTGATATTACAATTAACATGGAAACTGCTGTAACTTTAAAAGAAGAAAAAGAAGCTCTCAGAAAGCAGCGTGAAGCTGAACAGGCAGCAGCAGAAGAGGCGGCAAGACAGCGAGCTGAAGAACAGGCTAACAATACTCAGAATAATACATATACAAATAATAACAGTAGCAATCAAACTACAAGCTATGGTGATGACACTTCAGGTTCAGGAACAGGAGCAGCCATTGTGTCATATGCTAAGCGATTCCTAGGCAATCCATATGTATATGGAGGAGCGAGCCTTACAAATGGTACAGACTGTTCAGGCTTTACTATGTCTGTATATGCTCATTTCGGATATGGACTGAGCAGATCATCATATACACAGGTTAATAATGGTAGAGCTGTATCAATGAACAGCTTAAAACCAGGCGACTTATTGTTCTACAAATATGGTGGTTCTACAATTAGTCATGTTGCAATTTATATCGGTGGTGGACAAATTATACATGCTTCAACAGAAAGTACAGGTATTATAATAAGTGGAATGGGTTCACCATGCGCAGCTAGAAGAATAGTAGGTTAATTATAAAATCTTTCGTACAGTTATGTGCGAAAGATTTTTTATATAATAGGAAATTTTTGGGGATTTCCTATTATATAAAAACGTTCCGCTATGGCTGCGAAGATTATGGAAAGGTAGTTATGCATATGTATACGCTTGCATGAAAAGTGCAACAAGTGGTACTTTGCTATAGCACTTTGTTAAGAATTAGGGTGATTTGAATTTACAAAATTTTGTATGAATAATATAAGTTTTGTCAAGAGCTTTTTGGCCGAAAAAAACGATTTAGAAGATATTAACAAAACGTTCGTTCTTTACACTATTCGACATAGATTTACATAATTTGTTGGCTAAAAATGTTAATAATGTTAATAACTACGTTAACAACCTATAATTAGGGCGAATTTTATTATAAAAAGAATGTTAATAACTTTTTTAATCGAAAAGTGACAGAATTCGAAAAAAGTCAATAATTGTGTAAAATAGACAAAAAGAAATATAATGCGATTGAAGTGTTAAATTGAATGAAAAATAATTGGGCAAAATGATACAAAAACGAAAAAAAGATCCGCTGAAGTGAAAAGTTTATTTCCACTTTGAAAAAGCTGATTTGCAAAGTGGCAT
>CAYWUE010000035.1:0-20782 GCA_964461415.1 uncultured Eubacterium sp. | reverse complement strand
TCATGCAGAAATGCGTCAGATTTTCAAAGCTTCAGGCGTTGGAAAGATTGCAGGTTCATATGTATTAGATGGATTTATGCAGAGAGGTTGTTCGGCAAGAGTTACTAGAGATGGTGAGCAGATTTATGAAGGACCTGTTGCTTCACTTAAGAGATTTAAAGATGATGTTAAGGAAGTAAAAGCCGGATATGAATGTGGTCTTGTATTTGAAAAATTCAATGAGATTGCAGAAGGCGATCAGGTAGAAGCATACATTATGGTAGAAGTACCAAGATAATTAAGAAGAGTGAAAATGAATGGTCAGCAAAGGTGTTGACTATTCATTTTTCACTGGTATGAGGTAAATTAATGAGAAAGAACAGCATTAAAAATACTCGTATAAACGGGGAAGTGCAAAGAGAATTAAGCACAATAATCAGAGAATTAAAAGATCCAAGAATTGGAATTATGACAAGTGTAATGGATGTGGAAGTTACTCCGGATCTTAAATTTTGTAAGGTGTATATCAGTGTATTAGGTGACGAACAGGCTAAGGCTGACACCTTGGCAGGACTTAAAAGTGCATCAGGATTTATTCGTCGTGAACTTGCAAGAACAGTAAATCTTAGAAATACACCTGAGTTGAAGTTCATAATAGATCAGTCAATAGAATATGGCATGAAAATGTCAAAATTAATTGATGAAGTTAATGGAAAAAAATAAAAAAAGAATTGTTATGAAAAAGATTAATGAAATTATTGGTGATGCAAAAAAAATTGGAATAGCAGGTCATGTAAGACCGGATGGCGATTGTGTTGGCTCATGTATGGCACTGTACAACTATCTTAAAAAAAACAGACCTGATGTTGAGGTTAAGGTATTTTTAGATTTTGTAGATGAAAAATTCAATCTCATAGAAAATACAGAAGAAATCATCACAAATGGATATGATGGTTCGATATTTGATTTGTTTATATCACTTGATACAGCAAGCTTAGACAGATTAGGTATCAATCTTCCATATTTTGAAAATGCAAAAAGAACAGCATGTATAGACCATCACGCAAGTAATGTAGGATATGCAGATTATAATTATATACTGCCAAAAGCCAGCTCTGCAAGTGAGGTTTTGTATGATTTGTTAGATGATAAATTAATTGATAAAAGTGTAGCAAAACCAATGTATATGGGAATCGCACATGATTCGGGAGTGTTCAGATTTCAAAGTACAACACCGAAAACTATGAGAATAGCTGCTGATATGATGGAGCATGTTATCAATGCAAATGAAATTTTAGAAGAAACATTCTATAGTAAAACATATAATCAGATGATGATTACTGCAAAAATTCATAGTCAGGCTATATTGGCTCTCGATGGGAAATGTATTTACGGTTATTGTACATCTGATATGATGAAAGAATTTGGTGTTACAACAAATGATTTAGATGCAGTTATTGCTTCAATAAGAAATGTTGACGGCGTGGAAGTGGCAATGTTTTTGTATCAGCTTGATGATAATAAATTTAAATTGAGTTTGCGTTCGCGAAATTATGTTGATGTTAGTAAAATAGCAATAGAAAATGGTGGTGGCGGTCATGTAAGAGCAGCTGGTGCTGATATATGTGGAAAAATTGATGACATAATAGAAAGATTGCTTAAAAGAATAGAACAGGACATTTAGAATGTGCTGTTAAAGGAGTTAGAATAAATGTTTAATGGAGTCATTAATGTTTATAAGGAACCCGGTTACACATCACATGATGTTGTAGCAAGACTTAGGGGGATTCTAAAACAGAAAAAAATAGGACATATGGGTACTTTAGATCCTAATGCTGTTGGTGTATTGCCTGTATGTCTTGGAAAAGCAACAAAGCTTTGTAATGTACTTTCGGAAAAAGATAAAACTTATAAAGCTACTATGTTGCTTGGAACTGAAACAGATACACAGGATACAACGGGGCAGATTACAGCAAAAACACCTGATGAGCAAGTTTTGAAACTTACAGAAGAGAAGGTTTTTCAGGTGATTAAGAGTTATATAGGAGAATATGATCAAATCCCACCTATGTATTCTGCAATAAAAATAAATGGGCAAAAACTTTATAATCTTGCAAGACAGGGTGAAGAGATAGAACGACCTGCAAGACATTGTAGGATTATTGATATTACAATTATAAAAATAGAATTGCCTAGAGTGACTTTCCATGTTACCTGTTCAAAAGGAACCTATGTAAGAACACTATGTTATGATATAGGAAAAGATTTAGGTGTAGGGGCATGTATGGAAAAGCTTACAAGAACAAAGGTTGACAGATTCGATTTAAAAGACAGCATAACCTTGGCACAAATTGAAGAATATAGAGATAACGGTTCGCTAGAGGAACATATAATTGCTGTTGATGAAATTTTAGATAAATATTCTAAATGCATAGTCTCAAAGGAAGCAGAAAAATTATTGTATAATGGTAATTTGTTTACATCAAGAAACACATTGTTAAAGATGAATCACAAGGATGGACAAACAGTCAGAGTATATACTCACGATGGAAAATTTATTGGACTGTATATTTTTGATTATGCAAAACAAATATATAAGCCTTATAAAATGTTTTTGTAAGTTTAAGCATTTAGGATATGTACATGGAGGCTGATATGCAGTGTATATCACTGAAAGATAATATAAAATTTGAAAATACAATAGTTACTATTGGAAAATTTGATGGAATACATAAAGGTCATGAAAAACTATTAGAAATCTTAGCAAATAATTCAAATGGCAGACAAAGGATAGTTCTTACCTTTGAAACAACACCATCTGCTTTTCTTAAAAATAATGCAAACAAAACTATTGTCACAGAAGAAGAAAAACAGCTTCTTTGCAAGCAGCAAGGAGTAGATATATATATAAAAATGCCAATGGAAAAAGAATTTTTATCATTGTCTCCTGATGAATTTGTTGAAAAAATTCTAAAAGAAAAAATTGGTGCAACAACAATCGTATGTGGTCCGGATTTTCATTTTGGAGCAAAAGCTTGTGGTGATGTGGAATTTTTAAAGGAAAACCAGTCAAAATATGACTATAATATCATAGTTGTGGAAAAAGAACAATATCATAATAAAGATATAAGCAGTACAATCATTCGAAAACAAATTTCAGAAGGTAAAATGCTAGAAGTAAATGAAATGTTAGGACATCCGTATAGAATTATAGGAAAAGTTCAACATGGAAAGCAGCTAGGCAGAACAATTGGATTGCCTACAGCAAATATAATACCTGATGAAACAAAGTTACTGCCACCTAATGGTGTTTATAGGACAGTAGTGATTGTAGATGGTAAAAAGTTTAATGCCATAAGTAATATAGGACTAAATCCTACAGTGGAAACAGGAACACAAGTAAAAGTGGAAACTCATATTATTGATTATGAAAATTACATTTATAATGAAGTAGTTCAAGTCCAGTTTTATGAATTTATACGACCTGAAAAAACTTTTGATGATATAGAAAAGTTAAGATTACAGATAGAAGCTGATATAGAAAAGTGTAGAAAAAATAATATGGTTTGCAGATAATATGGATATAATATGCTTTGTGTAAAAATAGCTATAATATTCTTTGTGTGCGAGTTTTACGTAAAAATGTGAGTGGGTACGCTAGTGTTTTGCGTAAAAACAATTGACAGAAGCAAATCTGTTTGGTATTATGATAAAGTATGTTTAACCTACACGAAGTACCTAGGGTACTCCAACCGATACTTCAGTGTATGGGGATATTTAAAATTTAGGAGGAAATAAAAATGATTTCAAAAGAAGTAAAAGCTCAGTTAACAGCAGAATATGGTAAGACACCTGCTGATACAGGTTCACCTGCAGTTCAGGTTGCTATCTTAACATACAGAATTAAGGAATTAACTGAACATTTAAAAGTTAACCACAAAGATCACCATTCAAGAAGAGGTCTTCTTAAGATGGTAGGTAAGAGAAGAGGTTTACTTGATTATATTAAGGCTAATGATGTTGAAGAATATCGTGCTTTAATTGAAAAATTAGGAATTCGTAAATAATTTACGAAAAGTTTTTCAAAAAAGAGTTTCAGACTTTGCGAAGTTTGAAACTCTTTTTTATATAATAAGAAATTTCTCCGAATTTCCTATTATATAAAAAGGCTCCGTGGTGTATATGTAGTTTATGGAAAGGTAGTTATGCATATGTCCACACGTGAAGAGACGCAAGCGCCACCTTATTTAAAATAAACTTTTATGAAATTATGGATTGTTTAAGAAAGAAATATAAATATTTTTATGAAAATGAAAAAATGTACTATCTTAATGCAATATTTTTTGCCTTTTATACGTTTAATATGTATAATCAAAGTGAGTATAGTTAAAAAAGATAATATATAAAGGTTGCGTAAAATATGGAAAAAGGACAGACTAAAAATATAGATGAATCACTTTTTGAAAAAATAGCAGATGGTGATGAGCAGGCATTTGCCAAACTTTATTATGCCTCGTATAAACAGATTTATGGCTTTTTGTTATCACTTACAAAAAATAAAGAAGATGCAGAAGATTTACTACAGAATACATATATTAAGATTCGTAACGGAAGTCATTTGTATAAAAAAAGAGGTTATCCGATGACATGGATGTGTACTATTGCAAAGAATCAGTTTTTGGATTTTGCACGAAAAAAAGCTAAGACTACATATATTGATTTTGATGAAGTTGAAAAATATGTTTCTGAAGGACTTGGTACAGGAATAAAGCAACATAAGGATGTTGAAAATGAAATGTTTTTAGAAAAAGCATTTAGTACATTGAATAAAGAAGAGAGAGTAATAATAATATTACATATGATAGATGGCTTGAAACATAGGGAAATATCAGAAGTATTAGGAATACCTTTATCAACAGTATTGTCAAAATATAATCGGGCATTGAAAAAATTCAAAGAAATTGCATTTGAATAGGAGGTTATCATGCAAGAAAAAAAGATTAAAGAAAAAATAAATCAGGAACTTGACAGTATATCTCCTGATATATTAGATAAAATATTATTAAATCCAATTGAACCGGTTGAGTCAGAAAATGAATTGTTTAATAACGAACCATTGTTTGAAAACGATACTAAAAGAGAAAAATATTTGTGGATTCCACAGGTTGTGGGTGTGGCAGCATGCCTTGTGATTGTGGCAATTCTTTCATTTATGTGGTTTAGACCTGACGTAAAAACTAATAATAATCCAATTATAGCTTCGTCATTTAATATTACCATTGATGTTAATCCAAGTTTTACAATAAAAGTTAACAAGGAGGGCAAGGTTGAAAAAATTCAGGCATCAAATAAAGATGCCAAAAAGATTGTGGAAAAATTAAATAAAAAGATTAGCGAAGATACAACATATGAGGAGGCAATGAAATTAGTTGTATCATCATTAAAGAAGAAGGGTTATCTAAAAAAAGATAAAAGTGCTATGTTAGTCTCAGTTGTTTCAGAAAATAAAAAAATGGGTGAAGAAAAACTGAAAGACATTAAAGATTACACAAAAAAATTAAAAAAAGATAAAAAGGTTAAATGTGCCACAATATATCAAAATTGTGAAAGCAATGAAAAAACGAGAAAAATTGCAAAAGAAAATAATATTTCAGAAGGAAAAGCATCATTATGTATAAAGCTAGCGAAAAAAGAAAAAACTAGTGTAAAGAAAATGTGCAAAAAAAGTATTTATAAATTAGTTGAAAAGGTTGAAAAAACTAATATATATACTGAAAAAGATATAGAGATAGAGGATGATGAAAATATAATCGAAGAAGAAACAACTACATATGACGATGAAACGGTGGAAGAAACAAGTGATGAATATTTTGATGAGACATTTTTAGAGACAACTACATCAGAAATAGATAATAATGAAGGTGAGACTATAGAGAAAGTGACAGATATAGAGGGTGAAACAATACCTGAAATTGCATCATTAAGGCAACCTTAGATACTAAGGCTGCCTTGTTCTATATTTAATTCCTTGAAACGTTTATTCATATAGTTAAGAACTGCTTTTTTATTACTGCTCCATAGTGGTGCTATAAGAAGAGATTTAGGACCGTCACCGGTCAGTCTGTGAATAACAATATTTTTAGGGATTAGTGTTAAACATTTGGCAAGAATATCTACATATTCTTCCATAGGCAAAACTTTAAATGAATTGGAAAGATAGTCCTTTTCTAAAGGAGTATTTTTTAATACGTGTAAAAGCTGTAATTTAATTCCGGCAATATTCATAGAAGAAACATATCTTACGCTTGCAAGAATGTCTTCACATGATTCATTAGGAAGGCCGATAATTAGGTGTACAATTACATCTACATTTATTTTGTTGAGATTTTTGACAGCTTCATTAAATGTACTTAGTGGATAACCTCTATTAATATATTTAGCTGTATTTTCATGAATACTTTGAAGTCCTAGCTCAATCCAAACCGGTTTGATATGATTTAATTCATCTAAAAGTTCAAGAACTTCTTGTGGAAGGCAATCCGGTCTTGTACCAATGGATAATGCAACTATATCGGGATGATTAATAGCTTCTGTAAAGATTTTTCTAAGATATTCTATATTACCATAGGTATTTGTAAAAGATTGAAAGTAAGCAATATATTTGCCATCTTTTATTTTTGCAGAAACTTTGTCTTTTGCGGCTTCAATCTGTTGATAGATAGGAAGGGAAGCATCTGCGGCAAAATCTCCGGAACCTCCATTACTGCAAAAAATACAACCGACGTTACTTATGGTTCCATCACGATTAGGACAGGACATAGCACCAGATAAAGCAATTTTATAAACCTTGCAGCCGAATTTTTCTTTTAAAAATGAATTGAGAGTTGTGTATCCCATAGATTATCTCCTTGCATCTATAATTTAAATATGGTATAAATAGTGGTGGTAGTTTGGTTATTTAAGCTTAGCTATTAAAAAATGTGTTATGGAGACGTATCGAAGTGGTCGTAACGAGCTTGACTCGAAATCAAGTTGTCCGCAAGGGCACGTGGGTTCGAATCCCACCGTCTCCGCTACAAAAAGTTGTGATAAAGCCAATTTTAGGCTTTTTATTTTTGCACATTTTTGTAATCATTGGCTCAAAATCAAGAAAGTACAACGTCTTATTTGTCTATTCAAGCCTTTGTTTTCCCTCTTTTGTCATCAATTAATATTGATATATATAACATTTTTTGTTTCAAATTGTTTATCAGTATCTTTAAAACAATTATGATTATACAATTATAACTATCCCAATTTTCTACCGTTGTCAATGGATAAAATAAAAAAACAGTGAATATTTACTTAAACTAATAAAAAACAGCAGATTTATTTAAACGATATATTTTAAAAAAGGTATATAAAAAACAGCAGATTTTATTTAAACGGTTTAGATTTTAGCTAAACAGTATATTTTATATCATTGACTATGAAATGTTTTTGTTTTAGAATTATAAACATTGTAGGTTACTAGTAAATAATCAAGTGGCATCGTGGATGCAATTTGATTTTATCTGGTAAATTAGCGAGAAGAATTTAATTTTAGCTAAGTTATATAGGAAACAAACAGGAGGAAATCATCATGGGAATGACAATGACACAGAAAATCCTTGCAAAACATGCAGGACTTGATGAGGTTAAAGCTGGTCAGTTAATCGAGGCAGACTTAGATTTAGTTTTAGGTAATGACGTTACAGCTCCGGTTGCTATCGGCGAAATGAAAAAAATGAATGTGGATTGTGTATTTTGCAAGGACAAGATTGCATTGGTACCAGACCATTTTACGCCAAATAAGGATATTAAGTCAGCAGAGCTGTATAAGTGCGTTAAGGATTTCGCAGAAGAAAATCAGATTACAAATTATTTTGAAACAGGAAGAGTTGGTATTGAACATGCACTTTTACCTGAAAAAGGTCTGGTTGTAGCTGGTGATGTTGTTATCGGTGCAGATTCACATACATGTACATATGGAGCTCTGGGAGCTTTTTCAACAGGTGTCGGAAGTACTGATATGGCAGCAGGCATGGCTACAGGAAGGGCATGGTTTAAGGTTCCTTCAGCAATTAAGTTTAATTTAACGGGAAAACCTGGTAAGTGGGTTAGCGGTAAAGATGTAATTCTTCACATTATCGGGCTTATCGGGGTGGATGGTGCACTTTATCGCTCTATGGAATTTGTTGGTGATGGTATTCAGTACCTTTCAATGGATGACAGATTTGCTATGACTAATATGGCTATTGAAGCGGGTGGAAAGAATGGTATTTTTCCGGTTGATGACCTTACAAGAGAATATATGAAAGAACATTCTACTAAGGAATTTACGGAATATGTGGCAGATGAAGATGCTGAATATGATGAGGAATATACTATCGACTTAAGTACTCTTAAGCCTACAGTAGCATTTCCACATTTGCCTGAAAATACAAGAACTATAGATGAAGTTGGTGATGTTAGGATTGATCAGGTTGTTATTGGTTCGTGTACTAACGGAAGAATTGAAGATATGAGAATTGCTGCTAAGATTTTAGAAGGCAGAGAGGTTAAAAAGGGAGTGAGATGTATCGTATTCCCTGCAACACAGGATATTTATTTAAAATGTATAGAAGAAGGCATTATGACTACTTTTATTAAGGCAGGATGTGCTGTGAGTACACCTACATGTGGACCTTGTCTTGGAGGACATATGGGTATTCTTGCTAAAGGTGAAAGAGCTGTTGCTACAACTAATAGAAACTTTGTTGGTCGTATGGGTGACCCGGAATCAGAAGTTTACCTTGCATCTCCGGCTGTTGCGGCTGCAAGTGCGGTAACAGGAAAGATTTCAGGACCAGAAGAATTAGGATTATAGGAGGATATTATGAAAGCAGAAGGTAGAGTTTTTAAATTTGGTGCTAATGTAGATACAGATGTTATTATTCCTGCAAGATATTTGAATGTTCCTGAACCTAGAGAGCTCGCAAAGCATTGCATGGAAGATATTGATAAAGAATTTGTAAATAAAGTAAGTGAAGGCGATATTCTTGTAGCGGATAAGAATTTTGGTTGTGGTTCATCGAGAGAACATGCACCTATAGCTATTAAAGCAGCAGGTGTTAGCTGTGTAATAGCTGAAACTTTTGCCAGAATTTTTTATCGTAATGCAATTAATATTGGACTTCCGATTATTGAATGTCCTGAAGCTGCAAAAGGAATTGAAGAGGGTGACCAGGTTGAAGTGGATTTTGACAGTGGTATGATTTATAATAGGACCAAAGGTACGGAATTTAAGGGACAGGCGTTCCCTGAATTTATGCAGAATATTATTACTAATGGTGGATTGATTAATTATATTAACAATAGATAAAAATATTATATAAATACTTAAGATTTATAAGGCAGTATAATAATAGAATTATATTTAATTTGTATTTGAGTTATATTTATAAAATTATATAATTTTTGAATTAAATATTAATGTTTTTTTTATTAGATGTTCGATATGTTCTTAGGTCTAGATAAAAAAATATATGGAAATATTAATTTAACGTAGGAGAAAATATGGAAGTATTAGAATATTTTACTGATGATTTAAAAGAAGGAAAAGTTACCGCTTGGCTTCATGGCGTTACAGTAAATACCGGTGAAATGTTTAAAAGACCAGCTATTATAATATGTCCAGGTGGTGGTTATTTTATGACATCGGCAACTGAGGCAGAACCGGTAGCAGAATTTTATTTTGCTGCGGGATATCAGACTTTCATTTTAAATTATTCGGTTCAGGATAAAGCTAAAGGTTTTAAGCCTTTAATGCAATTAGCAGATACTATAGCTGACATTAGAAAGAATGCAGAAAAATGGCATATAGAAAAAGAAAAAATTGCTGTTTGCGGATTTTCGGCAGGAGCACATCTTGCATGTTCTTTAGGAACATTATTTAATGAAAAGAAGTTTTTAGACATATATAATAAAAATGAAGATATTAGGCCTAATGCCATGGTTTTAGGTTATCCTGTTATCTTAGCTGATGAATATGCGCATCAGGATTCTATAAAGACTGTTAGTGGTTCAGATATAGATACAGATGAATACAAATGGTTTAGTCTAAATAATCATGTAGATGAACAAACTTCGCCTGCATTTTTATTTCATACAGCGGCTGATGCAGCAGTTCCGGTAGAAAACAGTTTGAAGATGGCTATGGCGTTATCTGCTAAAAATATTCCGTATGAATTACATGTATTTCCTAAGGGACAACATGGAATGACAGTATGTACAAATGATGTTACGACTAAAAATGATTATAATTTCCGTTGGATAGAATGGAGCATTAAGTGGTTAAATGAAGTGCTTGATTATTCAAGATAAAATGGATAATAATTTAACATTTGTTAAATTGGTTAATATATATGTTGATAAGTAATAAAGGAGAGGATTACATAATGAAAGAGATTTTGTATAAGAGTACTAGAAGTGCAAAGGGAACATTGAAAGCATCAGAGGCTATTTTAAAAGGATTAGCAGATGATGGTGGCCTTTTTGTTCCATTAGAGATTCCAAAGCTAGAAGTTGGTATTGAAGAATTATCAAAAATGACATATCAGCAAGTTGCATATGAAGTTATGAAACTTTACTTCACTGATTTTACGGAAGAAGAACTTAAAAATTGTATCAATAAAGCATACGATTCAAAGTTTGATACAGAAGAAATCGCTCCTTTAGCAGAGGTAGACGGAGCATATTTCCTTGAATTATTCCATGGTAAGACTATTGCTTTTAAGGATATGGCATTATCTATATTGCCACATCTTCTTACAACATCAGCTAAAAAGAATAATGTAAAAAACGAAATTGTAATCCTTACAGCTACATCAGGTGATACAGGAAAGGCAGCTTTGGCTGGCTTTGCAGATGTAGAAGGCACGAAAATTATTGTATTTTATCCACATGGCGGTGTTAGTCCAATTCAAGAAAAACAGATGCTCACTCAAAAAGGAGATAATACTTTTGTAGTTGCCATTGAAGGAAACTTTGACCAGGCACAGAGTGGAGTTAAGGCCATTTTTGGTGACAAGGAGCTTGCTGCTGAAATGGATAAAGCTGGATACCAGTTCTCATCCGCCAACTCTATTAATATTGGTCGTTTGATTCCACAGGTAGCTTATTATGTATATGCATACGCAAAACTTTTTGCAGAAGAAAAGATTTCTAAAGAACAGAAGATTAATGTAGTTGTTCCAACAGGTAATTTCGGTAACATTCTTGCTGCTTACTATGCAAAGAATATGGGACTTCCAATTGATAAATTAATTTGTGCATCTAACGAAAATAAAGTATTATATGATTTCTTTACAACAGGTGAATATGATAAAAACAGAGATTTTATTCTCACAACTTCACCTTCTATGGATATTCTTATTTCAAGCAACCTTGAAAGACTTATTTATAAGCTAGCAGATGAGGATGCTAAGAAGAACAGTGAAATGATGGCTGACCTTACGAATAATGGTAAATATACTATTACTGAAGAAATGAAGGCTAAGATTGAAGATTTCTATGGAAATTATGCTACAGAAGAAGAAACTGCAGAAGTTATTAAGAGATTATATGAAAATACAGGATATGTTATGGATACACATACAGCAGTCGCAAGAAGTGTGTTTGAAAAATATACTAAGGAAACAGGCGATAAGAACCTTACTGTAATTGCTTCTACAGCTAGCCCATTTAAGTTTACCCGTAGTGTGATGGATGCAATTGATTCTAAGTACGATGTGATGGGTGACTTTGAGTTGGTAGATGAGCTTTCAAAGATTGGAAATATCGAGATTCCGGGTGCTATAGAGGAAATTAGAAATGCAGAGGTTCGTCATAATAATCTTTGCGAAGTTGATGAAATGAAGGATGTAGTTAAAAAGTTTCTTGGAATATAGTTAAGTTGGATATATGAAAGATATTGTTAAGTTGAATATATGAACTATATTTGACAGATTTTTTTGAGTATATAAATTAGTATGAATGATCTTACTAAAAATTAAATATAAAATTTTAAGTTTAGAAATAAAAAGCATTAATCATTAGTTTTATAAATGTGAAGAAAACATATGTGAAACCATGGTGATTAATGCTTTTTACATTCTGTTATTAAGATTAATTTTCCAACAGCACCAAATAAAGGAAAATATAAATAGATAATGAAGCATCAAAATAAATAAACAGACATTATAACTGATAAATGACGCATCGGAATAGATAAATAAACATCAGAATAGATAAATAGGTCAGATAAATAGGTCATTCGGGTGGTTAAATCCTGTAAATTTTGTTATAATATGAGTTACTAATTTTATTTAAAAGCGCAGTATCAAAGATAGATTTATAAAATAGCTAGGAGGAAAGTGTGATTAAAGTTAAATATCACGCATAAATATTATGAATAATTTTTTTGGAATGTTAGCCAGAATGAAATATATAAACAGATGGGGATTGATGAGAAATACAAAAAATGAAAATATTGCAGAGCATAGCCTAGAAGTGGCGATTATAGCTCATGCATTGGCTGTTATTGGAAATACATATTTTGGGAAAAATCTTGATGCAGAACATATAGCTTTCTTAGGCGTTATGCATGACACAACAGAGATTATAACAGGCGATTTGCCTACGCCAATTAAATATTATGCACCTGAAATAAGAGATGCATATAAGAAGGTGGAAAATGTAGCTGCGAATCAGTTACTTTCAGAATTACCAAAAGAGATGCAAAAATATTATGAGGAAATTTTGATTGAAAATGAAGATATTCAGTGGAAATACGTCAAAGCTGCTGACAAATTATCAGCATATATTAAGTGTATAGAGGAAAAAAATACCGGAAATACAGATTTTGTAAAAGCTGAAGAAACTATCAAAAAAGCATTAGATGAAATGAATATGGAAGAAATTTCTATGTTTATAGAAAAGTTTTTGCCATCATATACAAAAACTTTAGATGAAATCAGCAAAATGGACTAGTATGAATGTGTTAAAATACTATTACTATTATATTTAATTGAAAATATTAAGAATTGGAACAAGAATAAAAAATTAGGAGAATTTGATGAAGGCGGTATTTATTGCAGAAAAACCTAGTGTGGCTGCAGAGTTTGCTAAAGCATTAAAATTAAAGACAACAAAAAAAGATGGATATATGGAAGGTGAAAATGCCATAGTTACCTGGTGTGTAGGACATTTAGTAACTATGAGCTATCCGGAAGCATATGATGAGAAATATAAAAAATGGAGTCTTAAGGACTTGCCCTTTATTCCACAGGAAGAGTGGAAATATGAGGTTATTCCAGGTGTGAAAAAACAGTTTAATGTTGTAAAACAGATTCTTAATCGTCCGGATGTGGATACTATTTATGTCTGCACCGACTCGGGACGAGAGGGAGAATACATATATAGACTTGTGGCTCAGGAAGCTGGTGTGAAAGGGAAAAAAGAAAAAAGAGTTTGGATAGATTCTCAGACTGAAGAAGAAATTCTTCGTGGAATAAAAGAAGCAAAGGATTTAAGCGAATATGATAATTTGTCTGATGCGGCATATTTAAGAGCTAAGGAAGATTATCTTATGGGAATTAATTTTTCAAGACTGTTGACATTAAAATACGGAAACTCTATAAAAAACTATTTAAAAGGTGAATGGAAGTCAATTAATGTAGGCCGTGTTATGACATGTGTCCTCGGAATGGTTTGTAATAGAGAACGTGAAGTCAGAAGTTTTGTTAAAACTCCTTTTTATCGTGTTATATCTAAGGCAGATATATACGGTCGTAAGATTGATACAGAATGGAAAGTTCAGAAAATATCCAAATTTTTCGAGTCGCCCTTGTTATATAAAGAAAATGGTTTTAAGGAGATGACAACAGCTCAGGCTTTGATTCAGGCGTTAGAAAAAAATAAAGCCAATCTTATAGAAACTTCTTTTAATAATATAGAAAACAAGATAAATGCAGGTAACTATCCATTAGAAATGACTGTAAAATCTATAACTATGAAAGATGAAAAAAAACAGCCACCATTGCTTTATAACTTAGCAGAGCTTCAAAATGACTGCTCAAAAATGTTTAAAATAAGTCCTGATGAAACATTAAATGTTGTGCAACAGTTATATGAAAGCAAATTAGTTACTTATCCGAGAACTGATGCTAGAGTACTGTCTACGGCAGTTGCTAAGGAAATAAGTAAGAATATAGCAGGCTTGCAATATTATATGCCATGTTCAGTGTTTGCAAAAAAAATATTAGAAGAACAATTATACAAAAATCTTGCAAAAACAAAATATGTGGATGATAAAAAGATAACGGATCATTATGCCATTATTCCGACAGGTCAGGGACTCAATGGACTTTCAAAACAAAAACAAATAAATCAAAAAGTATATATGGTTATTGTAAGAAGGTTTTTAAGTATTTTTTATCCTCCTGCAATATACAAAAAAGCAACTCTTGTTGGAGTTATGCCGGCCCTTTTCGAAGATGGAACCTATACAGAGCAGTTTTCATCTAATTTTAAAATCCTTGTACAAAAGGGGTATTTAGAGATAGCAGGAGTGCCCAAAGAAAAGAAAAAAAGTGATAATATAAAAGATAACGATGAACCACAGGATGTTGTGGATAATGAACCAGATGCTGAATTAGATGAAGAATTTTTTAATTTATTGCAAAAAGTAAGTAAAAGTGATAAAATTGCCATCGATGATATTACAATAAAGGAAGGTGAGACAACACCGCCGAAAAGATATACATCAGGTTCTATTATTTTGGCTATGGAAAACGCAGGTCAGTTGATTGAAGATGAAGATTTGAGAGCACAAATTAAAGGTTCTGGAATCGGAACAAGTGCAACAAGAGCCGAAATAATAAAGAAACTGGTGAACATAAAGTACATATCATTAAATAAAAAGACACAGGTTATTACCCCGACACAGTTGGGCGAAATGATTTTTGGTGTAGTTCATGGTTCAATCAAATCATTATTAAATCCAGAATTAACAGCCAGTTGGGAGTTGGGACTTACACAGGTGGCTGAGGGGAAAATTTCTTCAGAGGAGTATATGAAGAAGCTGGATGATTTTATAAGGGGAAGGTTTGATAATGTTATTAATTTAAATAACGTAGGACAGATGACAAATTACTATAACTATGTGTCCCAGTTTTATAGGAGGAACAAAAAGTAATGTGTGGAATCGTAGGTTATGTAGGAGAAAGGAACTGTACTGACGTTTTACTTGATTCATTATCTAAGTTGGAGTATCGTGGATATGATTCAGCAGGAATTGCCGTATTTGAGAATGGCGAAATTACAGTAGAGAAGGCGAAAGGGGAACTAAATAATCTAAGAGAAAAAATTAAGGAATGTAAACCAATAGGAAAATGTGGAATAGGACATACAAGATGGGCTACTCATGGAGAACCGTCTGATATTAATTCACATCCACATGGAAACAAGAGAGTTTCCATAGTTCACAATGGTATTATTGAAAACTATAAGGATATAAAAAACTTTCTTGTAAAAAAAGGTTATACATTTATAAGTGAAACAGATACTGAAACAGTAGCGAAATTATTGGATTATTATTACGAAGGAAATCCAATTGATGCAATTGTAAAAACACTTAATGATGTAAGAGGTGCGTATGCTCTTGGAATAGTTTTTAAGGATTTTCCAGACCGAATATTTGCTGTAAGGAAAGATAGCCCGCTTATTATAGGTGTAGGTCAGGAAGAAAACTTTATCGCTTCTGATGTACCGGCAATTTTAAAATATACAAGAATGTATTATTTATTAGAAGAAAACGAAATTGTAACAATTAAAGCAGATAGAGTAGAATTTTGTGATATTCATAAGCAACCTATAATAAAAGAAGTACAGGAATCTAATCTTGACATGGATGCTGCAGAAAAAGGTGGATATGAACATTTTATGTTAAAAGAAATTCATGAGCAGCCGAATGCAGTAAAAACTACAATTACACCGAGAATTGTTAATGGCATGCCTGATTTGTCAGAATGTGGCTTGTCAGTAGTAGAATTAAGAAAATACAGAAAATTATTTATCGTTGCCTGTGGCACAGCAATGCATGCAGGCATGGTAGGAAAATATGTTATAGAAAAGATAGCAAGAACTGAAGTTACAGTAGATATTGCTTCAGAATTCAGATATAGAGATCCTATAGTTACGCCGGAAGATTTGGTTATTGTAATATCCCAGTCCGGTGAAACAGCGGATACAAAGGCTGCCCTACATTTGGCACATGAAAAAGGGGCAAGGGTATTGGCTGTTGTTAATGTGAAAGGATCATCAATAGCTAGAGAAGCTGATATGGTTATTTACACTCATGCTGGACCGGAAATATCTGTGGCTTCAACAAAAGCATTTTCGGTACAAATGTCAATTATGTATCTTTTAGCTTTTGAAATGGCATATGCAAAAGGATATATTGACGTAAAAGAATGTAAAAGAATGACGGCAGAGCTTTCGCGTATACCTGAAATTATTGAAGAAACAATGAAGTGCGAGAAAAGATGCAAATATGTGGCAAGTAAATTAATTACAGCACAAAGTCTTTTATATATTGGTAGAGGATTAGATTATGCATTAAGCATGGAAGGCTCACTTAAATTAAAAGAAATTTCGTATATTCATTCAGAGTCCTATGCTGCCGGAGAATTAAAGCATGGAACCATATCTTTGGTGGAAGAGAGAATGCCTGTTATTGCTGTTGCGACTCAGATGGAACTTTTAGAAAAGACGGTAAGCAATATCTTAGAAGTAAAATCCAGAGGTGCATTTACAATAACTATATGTAAAAAGAATACAGAATTTAGTGAGGGTGTTATGGACGAAATAATAGAAGTACCTGAAATGGAAGATATCATAATGCCAATGCTTACAGTTATTCCATTACAATTAATTGCATATTATACAACTGTATTAAAAGGTTTGAATGTAGATAAACCTAGAAATCTGGCAAAATCCGTAACAGTTGAATAATTATTTAATTGAATAATGAATGGAAAGAAGGTAAGTAAAATGTATACAATAAATGATTTATATGATTTAAAAGAAACAATCGCTACTGAATTGTTCGAAAATAAAATATATCCATGGGAAGTTTTAGCAGAAATTGGTGATTTTATATTAAAATTAGGCCCTACACTTTCAAAGGAAGAATTTAATCAGATTGAGAACAATATATGGGTGCACAAATCGGTATCTATCGCAAAGACGGCAACATTAAATGGACCACTAATAATAGATGAGGGGACAGAGGTAAGACCGGGAGCATTTATTCGAGGCAAGGTAATTATTGGAAAAAACTGCGTAGTTGGTAATTCGACAGAATTAAAGAATGTTGTATTGTTCAATACAGTACAGGTGCCGCATTATAATTATGTTGGTGATAGTATATTAGGAACACATTCTCATATGGGAGCTGGCTCTATTACATCTAATGTGAAAGCTGACAAAACATTAGTTGTGGTGAAAAATGGTGATGAGACAGTGGAGACAGGTCTTAAGAAATTTGGAGCAATGTTAGGAGATTATGTGGAAGTGGGATGCAATTCAGTATTAAATCCTGGAACTGTTATAGGACGTAACTGCAATATATATCCACTCTCAAGTGTTCGAGGGGTTATTAAAGAAAGACATATTTTTAAAGATAAAGACAATATTGTTCAAAAAAATGATTATATAAAATAGACGTGAATTATAGTTTTTTAAATAGTAACTATAAGAAAATAATCAAAAAATGTAAATGAAAAATGATTGCAAAAATAGTAATCATAAACTATAATTACATTATCAAAATAATTAATTTATTGATTATTTTGACCTGAAATGTTTGTGAATCCTGCCCATTTTGAACCTACAGTTTGAATAAAGGGATTCCTAATCTCTGAAGGGATGTCAAGCCTTGAAAATACAGGAAGACAGAACTTTGGATGCGGTTGCCCACCTGGCATATGCTAGGACTCAAAACGCAGGCCGACATTTCAGGTACATAAAGAAACAGAAGAGAAGCACAGTATAAATTACTGTGTTTCTTTTTTTAGGGGATTTGATATGAAAAGGAAAACTACGATTTGCATAGCAATAATTATAATATTATCAGGCATTTTTTTAAAAATTAATCAGGAGGAATATATACCGGAATATAATTTTGGAGATAAGTCTGTTGAAGCAATCAATAGTGTAGTAAATGAAAGCATAGAGAATGCTAGCAATAATGATAATTCTAATATTGATAGCACTGTAAATAAAAGTAAAAATAAATCTGATAGAAATAATAGCAATCAATATGTTCGAATTGTAATAATGAATAATAGTTATACAACTATCTATTATGACAAAGTTAAATTAAAAGCAAGAAATATGAATGTGTATTATGGGAGTGATTTTAATAATAAGAAAAAAATTAAAAATAGTATCACATTAGATAAAGATTGCAAATATTTTAAAAATTGCAATGTAGTAAAAGTGGAATCGAATAATGATATATATATGCTAAAAGACGAAAAAAATATGGTAAAGTACAAGGGGATATTCTTTGTTTATAAGGAAAAAAGTGGTTTTGTTGTGATAAATCATGTGGAACTAGAAAAATATGTGGCAGGAGTTATTTCAAGCGAAATGGGCGAGAGCGCACCTATTGAAGCATTAAAGGCACAGGCTGTGTGTGCAAGAACTTTTATAGCAAGGTCTAATGTGAACAAGTATAAAAAATATAAAGCAAATGGAGATGACAGTACAAATTACCAAGTGTATAACAGAATATTGCCGACTAAAAAAAGTTATGAGGCAGCAAATGATACAAAAGATCTTGTGATGAAATATAAAGGAAAGCTTATAAATGCTTATTATTTTTCTACATCCTGGGGATATACAACGGATTATAAAATATGGGGCAAAAAAAAGCAAAAATATCTGAAGGCTATAAACTTATCTAATATAAAAGAAGATGTGATGCAGGAAGAAACATTTAGAAAAAATATAATGAAAAAGATAAAGGGATTGGAAAAAGAGTATCCTTTTTATAGGTGGAAAACGTATCTCTCGTGCGAACAAATAAAAAATTCTGTCTATAAGAATACTAATGTTAACATAGGAGAAGTAACAAAAGTAGAAATTAATAAAAGAGGAAAAGGTGGGATTGTATCATCTCTTACAATTTATGGAACACTTAATCAGATATCAATAGTAAATCAAAATCAAATTAGAAAAATACTTAATTCTTATTATGCAAAAATCACTCTTAGTGATGAAAGTGTGCAAACTAAAATGAATATGTTGCCAAGTGCTTTTATTACAATAGATAATAAATTTAGGAATAAAAAATTCGTTGGTATAGAAATATATGGTGGAGGTTTTGGACATGGCAGTGGAATGAGTCAAAATGCAGCCTGCAAAATGGCTAAGGAGGGGATTAACTATAAAGAGATATTAAAAAAATTTTATTCAGGTATAGATATTATAAAAAAATAGGGGGATTAAAAAATCCCCTGTTATTTTATAGTTATGATGGCTTCTGTATCAGGGAACAGAAGCTTATTTATTTCTGCACCGATAAACATAATATAAATCAAAAAATAAATCCAAAGCATAAATACGATAATAGCTGTAAAACTGCCATATATATATGACATTCCTGAAAAACTATCAACATAAATAGAAAAGAAGTAAGAAAAAATAACCCACCCAAGCGCTGAAAAGAAGGCACCTGGAAAAACTTTTATAATAGTGGTAAGTTTCAAATTAGCCATTCTGTAAATTAATGTAAAGAGTAAAACCAGTAAAAGAAAAACCGCAAGATATCTAATCATTAACGTGACAATGGATATATTTTTTAACCATGGAATCATTGATATTGCAAGGTTAAATATTTTATTACCAAAAACAAGTAATATCATTGTGGCAGCAAGTGCTATAACAAATATTACAGTGTAAAACATTGATATAAATCTTGAAATAAAATAATTACGCTGCTGATGTATCTTTGAGATTTCGTATAATCCAAACATTACAGAAAGCATACCTTTAGATGAAGTCCAAATTGCTGCAATAGCTGTAATTGAAACAGTTGTACCGGAAACATGTTCATAAAGTTCGCCTACTATTTGTAAGAATAATGGTTTTAGTGAAAGAGGAGCATATGAATTTATTAAATGAACTATGGTATTCTGGTTAATCGATAAGTGACCGATTAAATTAAAAAATAATAAAGTAAAAGGGAAAATTGATAAAATCATAAAAAAAGATGCCTGTGCAGCATAAATACCAACTTTGTCCCTTGACATAACATCTATAAAATCAAAAATACGTTTAAAAAAACATATAAATTTATTTTTCATATATAAACTCCTGAAAATAAAGTTAAATTAATATAATGTAGTATAGCACGTTTTAGAATATGTAACAATTGAAAAGAAAAAAGTTTATGGCAGAAAAAAAGTTTATGGCAGAAAAAAAGTTTATGGCAGAAAAACATAATAAAAAGTTTACGGTACAAAATAGAAAAAAGTTTTCAGTAAAAAAGAAAAAATAAAAAACTTGAGTTACAATACCATATGAATTTATATATGCTGATTTGATAAATTTGAGTATGAATTTTATATATTAATGATTATGTATTTTGAGGTTTGAATTTTGACATATGCATTTTGAATTTTGCTTTTGAACCCTTTTGAATTTTGGCTTGAGTAAAAAGTTAAATTCCACATGTAAAAGTAAAATCCATACTGAA
>CAYWUE010000034.1:13305-20920 GCA_964461415.1 uncultured Eubacterium sp. | reverse complement strand
TATCGAGTAGAAAATGTAAAAAATAATTCTGCTTCGCAGGCAGGTGTGGCTTATTCTAATAATCCAAAAGGTCAGTATCCGCACAGTGAAGGTATATTGAATTATGAACTTTGTGAAAAAAGCAGTCCTCTTTTTGTGGAAGGTGCAAATTATGTAGTGCGTGCTCAAAAAGACAATGGTGAACTTAAAGTATTAGTAAAACGAACCCTAAATGGAAAAGATGAAGTATTTTCTTTTGCATCAAAGGATGGTGAATATAGAAATAATGCCGGTTACTTTTCACTGTGGATTGGTGAAGGTGTAGAACATAGTGTAACAGCTGATATTAAAGAGTTCCGTTGTTATGACAAGGATGGCAATAATTTAGGGGTACAGACTAATAAAGATAATATAGTAATTACTAAATATGGAGATTTAGAAGATTATTCACAATGTGAAGCTGTTTATTGGTGCAAAGACATAAATAAGCAGATTGTGTTAGAAGATACACAAAAAATCACAGTAAAAGATTGCAATGATGAATCTTCAAAGATAGCAGGAACGTATACGGTTAATGGTACTAAATTAACTATGAAAAATGGAAAGAGTTCTGAAGTATTTACATATTATTATGGATATATGCTTGATAATGATGGAAATAGATATAATCGTTTGAAAGATACAAAGATTACATTCGTGGCTGGAAGCAAATCAGACAGTGGAACATGGACTATAGATGTTAAGGCATCTGACGGATATAAAGCAAAAAAACCTGCTGAACCAAAAGTTGACGGAGACAAATTCAAATGTTGGTGCAGGGCAGATGGATCAGAATTTGATTTTGATGAGTATGTAACAGAATCGGTCACATTATATGCAAAATATGAAAATGGTGATGGTAATGAATATGTAGTATTAGATATTGAAAACGAGGAAGTATCTGATACAAACTATGTTATACCTGCAATTTGTATAGGAATGATTCTATTAACATTATTTATTGTGATATTTATGTACAGAAGGAGTAAAAGACATGACTAAAAAAAAGAAACGTTCGACATCAGAAATTTTATTCATAATCTCAAGTCTTGCAATTCCGATTTTTATGTTTGTAGTATTTTATATCATCCCGAATTCAAGTGCATTTTTGATGGCGTTTCAAGGACGAGATGGAAGCTGGACAATAGATAATTTTGTACGTGTTATAAATACTATTAAAGACAACAGCTCCGATTTGAGCATAGGATTAAAAAATACATTGCTTGCATTTGGAATTACGGTACTTATATATCCGTTAAAAGTGCTTGTTCCATTTTTTATATACAAAAAGGTACCGTTTTATAGAGTACATAGAGTATTATTTTTCTTACCTATGATTTTCTTTAGTGTTGCAACTACATTGGTAATTACACAGTTACTTGCACCAAATGGATTTATTGCAGAAATGGTAGCTAAGGCAATGGGATTATCACAGACACCGGATTTGTTGGCGGATAGCAGATTTGCGAATAAAGTAATATTTATAGAGATGCTTTGGTTTGGCTTTCCTGGAGATTTGATAATCTGGGGTGGAACATTTGCAAGAATACCTAATGAATTACTAGAATCAGGACGTCTGGATGGTACAAACTGGTGGACGGAATTTACAAAAATTGTTGTACCGATAGTATGGCCGACAGTAGGACTTCAGATGGTATTAATGGTATGCTCCCTATTCGGTGCAGGTGGAAAGGCATTCTTATTTACTAAAGGTGAATATGGTACGATGACATTAAGTTGTTGGATGCAGTTACAACTTTTAAATGGATCAGGCAATAAATATACATCTAATA
The DNA here is from genome assembly GCA_964461415.1 of uncultured Eubacterium sp. Classification (GTDB taxonomy): domain Bacteria; phylum Bacillota; class Clostridia; order Lachnospirales; family Lachnospiraceae; genus Eubacterium_G. The sequence continues at coordinate 19,109 of CAYWUE010000034.1, read as the reverse complement.
TCTACAATTACATGTCGGCAGTTGGTGTTTGTATGACAGTAATTGCGATAGCACTTGCTACCTTTGTCAGAAAAAAAGCAGATAAGGTATTTGATGAAGTTGAATTTTAGGAGGGTACTATGAAGAAATTAAGAATTTTTAAAAATTTTGAAAGAAAAGCGCCTCTAGAAATTGCACTTCACTGCTTTGTGTCGTTGATTTTTACAATTGTAGCTTTGAGTTATTTGTATATTATTATATGGTGTGTTATAGCAGGCGCAAAAACACATACTGAAATTATAATGGATCCATTTGGGTTGCCTTCGGAATGGAATTGGTCTCATTTTACTGAAATGATTTCTAGTTTGCAGGTTGGTGGACATTCATTTTATGAAATGCTGTTCAATAGTATAGCTTTTTCGGTTTGGCCGGCATTTGCTACATTGTTTATTACTATGCAATTTGCATATTGCTGTACTAAGTATACTTTTCCGGGAAGTAAATATGTTTATACAATTATTTTAACTGTTATGACATTGCCATTGTATGGAACACAAGGTGGAATGTATAGGCTTTATCATAATCTCGGATTAATAGATAGTTATGCACAGCTTTTAGTTGTAGGAGCGGTTACAAATTCAGCCACATTATATTTTATGGCATATTTTAAAAATTTATCATGGTCATATGCAGAAGCAGCAATGATTGACGGTGCAAATCATTTTGATATTTTTTATCGGGTAATGGTTCCGCAGGCAAAACCGATGTTTGGAGCATTATTTTTGACAAACTGGATTTTATACTGGAATGAGTATGAAAGTGCGATGATATATAGACCTAATTTACCAACGTTGGCGTATGGTATATATCAGTTTAATACGGAAATGATTTATAGAGCGAGGTTGGATATTTTATTTGCAGCGTGTGTGTTTGTACTGTTACCGGCATTGCTGCTATTTATCATATTTAATAAGACAATTACGTCAAATGTATCAGTTGGTGGAATAAAAGGATAGGAGGATAGTTTCATGAGAAAAATAAAGAAAATATTAGCATTAATGATGGTTGGTGTGCTTGCAACAGGAACTTTTAGTGGATGTGGAAAGGGAGAAAGTAATAAATCCGGAAATTCCACAAAAGACATTGAAATCCGTGTTTGGCAGGCTGGTATGGGAATAGAGTGGCTGGATGCAGTTATTGAAGGATTTAAAAAAGCGCATCCGGAATACAATGTAGTATATACAGCAACAGCAGATGCTGCAGCAGTTACATCATCATATAGAATGGAAGATATAGATACAACAGATTTATATTTTGCATTAAAATCTACAGATACTATTAATGAGCCACTAAATGACTTGTTGGATTCAAAAGCAGATGGAGAATCAAAGACATTGCGTGAAAAATTTGATTCGGCATATTTGGATACAGAAACATGTGAAGATGGAAATGTATATTCTTTAACATATGGCGGAGGAGTTGTTGGCATTGTTTATAATACAGAGTTGTTTGAAAAAGCAGGAATAACACAGCTCCCTCGTACAACAAATGAATTGTCAGTAGTATGTGATACATTATTCCGTAAAGGAATTACACCATGGTGTCATTTTAAACAGGGTGGATATTGGCATATGATGACAGAAGTTTTTGCATCACAATATGATAGCTTAGATTATACAGTTAATACATTTTATGCCAGCAAGGACGAAAAAGGAAATAGTCCAAGCAAAGATGTATTTATGAAAAAAGATGGACGTTATCAGGCATTAAAAGTTTATGAAAAGATATTAAGTTCAGATTATGTCGTATCAGGTTCAAACTCAGCTGACCATGTAACTATGCAGACACAGTTTATAAATGATTCATGTGCAATGATGGTAAATGGAAGCTGGATAGCAAATGAAATGAAATCTGTATCAGGCAAGGATGTATTTATGACTATGAAGATGCCGGTTATATCTTCAATTACTGACAAATTAGATACAGTAAAGAAAGACTCAGAATTATGTAAACTTATTGATGCAATAGATGCAGTCACAGATGGAACAGCAAAACTTGAAGACTACAAAAAAGGTGATGATTATGTTGTAGATGGACTCAAGGTTTCAAATAATGATTGGGATTATGTATATGCAGCACGTAATACAGTAGCTCAAAATTATAGTGGACATGGTGCTTATATTCCATCATATTCTAATGCAAAAGATGGAGCAAAAGAGTTTTTGAAATATTTATATTCAGATGAGGGATACAAAATTTATATGGATGCACTTCATTTGACAATGCCATTAAGCTTAGATAATGGAGATGTTGACACTTCAAGTTGGAGCAAATTTGAACAAGGACAGGTTACAATGTTAAATAATGCTGTACAGCTTGCAAGTGCATATAATGCTAAAAGACATAAAATCTTTGTAGATGGTGGTGCAACAAACTTGTTTGGAGACCAATCATATATACAATATTTCTGCTCACAGAATGCTGCCGACAGTAAGACAGCGGATCAGGTATGGGATACTTTGATGGATTATATTGATAAGAACTATGAGGGTAATTGGTTAGCAAATATTAAGTAGGAGTCAATTATGGAAAAAGAAAAAAAATTCAACAAGATATTTGTTGGTATGGCTATAGTTTTGATGTTGACTTTGATTTTGTTAGTGCCAACATATGCAGGTTATTGTGAACATATCATAGATGGTTCTACTTGTGAAAAAGAATTAAATGGTGGTGTATGGTACAATCCGGATGAAGATGTTATTGGAAAAAATGGCATAATTACATTTGGAAAAGATAGCACAGATGCAAGTAGAGTTATAACGAAAGATGTTGCATCGATTAGTGAACAAAATGATAACCTTCTTAGTGCAAACTTTACATTAGATTTCAAAAGCATGCCGAAATCAAAAGAATTTATTTTTGCAATGGGATTACAAAGTGTAGCAGCAGTATCCGGTGAAAAGGATAATTTAGAGGTTGTATTTGGAAATGACGGAACAAAGTATGTTAAGGTTATAGCCTATACAGAAAATGAAAAAGCCTATACTGTCCTAAAAAAAGCAAGATATATAAGTAATAATCCAACAGTTGAAATTAGGGTTTCTACTAACAAAAAAATGAGTCTTGTCATAGATGGTAAAGAATATTATAACGGAAAAATCCCGGTTACAGGAGAGGGTAGTATGGGATTTCTACAAACAGGACAATGCGAAGTAAATGTAAAGGATTTTAAACTTGTAAGATATTCTTATGACAGACCAAACGCTCCGAATTTTGAAGAAAATTTTGATAATGGATATTTTAACCTTAATGTACTGCGTAGCAAGGTTTTAAGTGGAAGCAATTATTCTCCAAGTTATATGAGAATAGAAGAATATAATGGTAATAATGTATTAAAAATTAATAATACAGGTATTTGTTATATATCAACAAAATATTCTTATTCAAATTTTGAAATGACTTTTGATATACCATTTTATCAGTATCAAAGTGTTTATAATGATAAAGGAGAACTGACACAACCGGGTACAAGAGAGCTTGCAGTATGCTTTGGAGCGGATGGTTCTGAATTTACTAATGAATCAGGTTATACGGAGGCTACAGATTTGTTTGTATTTACTAATCCGACAGCATGCTATAATATACGAACAAATGAAAGCTTTACAAGTGATATTTCAGCAGACAATGCAGCAGATGGAAAGCCCTTTAGTGTAAAATTGTCTGTAATTGATGGACAGGTGGAACTTTATTTCCGTATGAAAGGGGAAAAGCAGTGGCATATATGCGCTAGTTATAAGTTATCATTTACTCCGACAGGAACTATTGCTATATGGGCACCGACCGGTAGTTGCACAAATTATGCAATTGATAATATAAAAGTTGTAAACAAAGATAAGGATGCTAATCTTGTTTCGGTAGAGTATAAAAGTTCAAAAATAAATATACCAAAGGATTTTGAATATACAGCATTAGAATTGAATTATAAACAAGCAGAAGAAACAGATGATAAGAAGGACACAACTAACTATACCGCTGTTTATATTGTTGGAGCAATATGCATTGTTATAATTATTATATCGGCTGTTTTAATCAATTTTAGTAAGAAGAAGGGAGTACAGACAGATGAGAAAAAATAAAATGAAACGTGCCATCAGCCTATTGATGGCGGTTGTTATGGCAGCATCTGTCACAGGATGTGCGACCCAAAATGAACAATCAGCTAAAGTAGAAATACAGAAGATGGAAAAAGAAGAATCATATGCAATATCCTATGATTTGATTGGTGGAAATGATGTAATGCCTATTGGAGGTTTTTATGGACCGTACACAGCTTCAAATTTTTCACCAAACGCTCAGTCTATTCCGGATTTCTTTACTGATGAATATATGAAGGATTTAGCAGAATGTGGAGTGAATTTAATTGCACAGACACCGGATGATTTGTCAGAAGATTTAGGTGAAAAGTTACTTGACTTAGGAGAAAAATATGGAGTAGGTATTTATATACATGATGATTCGATTCTAGAAATGAAAGGTAAAGATAATTCTGTAGATGTGGAGGTTGTATCAGAAAAGTTATCAAAATATCGTAATCATCCGGCATTTTGTGGAATGTACGTAGTTGATGAACCTGGTGGAAAAACATATTGGACAAAACCCGAAGGAAACAATATGGAAGACTATACAGAATTAACTGATGTTTTACACAATAAATGTGGAGTTGATATATATACTAACTTGATTCGAATTAATACAAAAGAGCAAAAGGATATATATAAAGAATATTTGGAAGAATATTGTACAACAATGAATCCAAGTGCTGTAGTATTCGACTTGTATCCATGGGATGATGGAAACACGAAAGGAATATATTTGTATAATTTTGCATTAGCAAGACAAGCAGCACAAAAATATAATTTACCATTATGGTCATACATTGCTGCCGGAAGTTACTGGGATGATAATGTAGAAGGCCTAGAAGCAGGAGAACCTAAACCATTAGAGGGTCAATTTGATTGGAGTATAAATGTATCTTTGGCAATGGGAGCTCAAGGACTTTTGTATTTTATGTTGTTCCAGCCATATTATTTCTCATATACTACTGATGCGGACAGATACGATTTTGAAAGAAATGGTTTGTTTGGTGCAATGGGAAATAAAAATAGATGGTATTATTATGCAAAAGATGCAAGTACTCAAATTCAGGCTGTGGATCATGTGTTGATGAATTCTGTTAGTAAAGGTGTAATTTCATCTGGCAAAGAGGCGACAGCAGATATTTCTGATGCGGAAGGAATTAACATAGATGGTGATGGATGGAGAGAACTGAAAAAAGTGACAGGAAATGCTTTGACAGGATGCTTTAATTATCAGGGAAAATCAGCATTCTATGTTGTTAATTATGATTCCGATTATGCTCAGAATATTAATTTAGATTTTCAGGACAGCTATAAAATGGAAGTTGTTCAGAATGGTGAGTCTAAATATGTACAGACAAATAAATTGGAGCTTCAAATGAAGGCCGGCGAAGGCGTTTTAATTGTAATGGAATAGGAGGAAGTAAGGATGAAAAATAAAAAAAGAATATTGAATTCAATAATTGCAGTCATCTGTGTTTTTTCAATTGTATTACAATACATAAATCCTATGTATGGACAAAATATTTCTGAAGAGGACAAATATACGGAATATACATTTAGCAGCTTTGGAATAAGCGATGGAACTTTCAAGGAATTCCTGCCAAAAGAAATGAAAGTAGAAAGCCTTGATGAAGTAAAATTCACAGGAAAAATAACATTTAAAGAGGCAAACGGAACTCCTGGATT
>CAYWUE010000034.1:0-13205 GCA_964461415.1 uncultured Eubacterium sp. | reverse complement strand
GCATGAGTTTTGATAAAGATGGAGAAAAAATAATAGTAACAGTAAATGTAGATGATAAAAAAACAATGGAATTAAAGTATCCGTCATCAAAACTTGAAAATTACAAATATGTATTCGTGCAGGGAACAGAATCAAACCCGGTAACAGTTGCATCTATAAAGTTATCAGATAGTCAGCCGGAGGTTGTTAAAGGACCATATACGGAATATAGTTTCAATAGCTTTGGGATAAAGGATGGAACATATACAGAATTTGTGCCAAAGGAAATGGAATTAGAAAGTCTTGATAAAGTAAAATTCACAGGAAAAATAACATTTAAAGAGGCAAACGGAACTCCTGGATTTGGAATATGTACAGTTAATAGTGAACTGGGAATCAAGTTCGTATGTGCAGATGGAAATATATATGTTCAGGATTTCACAGGAGAAAATCAGGGAGGCTATATGACCTATAGTGAATTAGGTTATGCAAGCCCGGATGAATTATTAAACAAAGAACATACAATAAGCATGAGTTTTGATAAAGATGGAGAAAAAATAATAGTAACAGTAAATGTAGATGACATAAAAACAATGGAATTAAAGTATCTGTCATCAAAACTTGAAAATTATAAATACGTGTTCGTACAGGGGACAGAAGCAAATCCGGTAACAGTTGCATCTATTACTGAGAGTGTTAAACCTGAAAATCCGGCTAGCACAAATGAAAAGTATCAAGAATATACTTTTTATAATTTAGGACTGGCTAATGGTAAGTATCAGGATTCTAAATGTGTTGACTGGAATGTTAAAAGTTATGACAAAGTAGCATTTACAGGACAAATCAAGTTTACTAAAAGCAATTTAGATGCAGGCATTGTCTTTGCACCAAATGCAGGTGATTGGAGTGGACTAAACATAGGAATACAGGGAGAAACTGTATATTTCCAAAACTATTTGAAAACAGGTGAAGTATCATTCAAGTTTAGTGATTTAGGATATAAAACTGCAGAGGAATTTTACGATAGTTATTTGAAAATCCGCCTTATGTTTAATAAATATAAAGGTAAAATAAGAATGACGATTGTTCTAAATGATACAGAAACAGCACATATAGATTTTACTGAAAAACAATTAAAAACATTAAATAGTTTTGTGGTGCGTGCTTCAGAAGACAAGCCTGTTATAATTAAATCAGTATATTTAGGAGATAATAAGGAACCAAAGGTGCAACCTCAGGTTAAAAAACCAAAAATTTATGATTCGCCAAGAAAAGATTTGTCTAATTATTCTGATTTCACATTTAGCACAATGCACATAGAAAATGGAATAGTAAAGAATGAAGCAAAATCAGGAACCGTTAATTCTCTTGACGGAAAAGTATTCAAAGGTAAAATAACATTTCCAGGTGAAGGCAAAGGAAGCATCACTGTAGGTGGAAACGAGGAAAACAGATGGTTTGGAATACATATAGAATCTGTTGACGGTGGCTTAATATTCTATGAGGCGGCAAACGGTGAACAAAAATGGCGTATTTCTAAGGATACGATAGGTAAAGATATAACAAATAAGAAGATTGAATTATATCTGACATTTGATTGTATTGATGATGCAAATGTTTATGTAGGTGTATATGTAAATGGAAAATTCTGTGGAGAACGTTTATATTGTGATTTACAGGAGCCATTTGGAGGAGCAGTGCTTGTTTATTCAGAATCTGTTGGAATAAAAATTGCTTCTGTTGCAACTACATGGCAAAAATTTTTAATGAGTGATGTAGATTTAAGTTATTTTGGTTTTTCAAATAAAAATTGGAAATCGGAATTGCTACAGAGATGTCAATGATGATAAATTAAAGTGAAGTAAATTTATTTGCTTCACTTTAATTAAATAGGAGAATGTATATGATTGATGTAAACCCAAAGACTGAACGAATAAGCACGCTTTTAAAAGTTATTGGTGAAAGAATAACAAAGCGTGTTATAGAGAACAAATTTGATATAGAAATAGCTGATTCAGAATATCGCTCGGATGAAAAACTTCCGGATATGGATACAAAGTGGAAAAAATTTGATGGAGTATGGGCCGGAGAAGAAAGAGATTCTCATTATTGGTTCAAATTTAAAATAAAGGTCCCAAATGATAGAGGAAATTATCGTTTAAATTTTGAAACAAGCGATAATCAGTGGAGATGGGATGATTGCGATAATCCACAGATGTTGGTCTATATTGATAATATGTCTGTACAGTCACTAGATTGGAATCACCGATTTATTGAGGTTGAATCAGGCGAACATGATGTTTGTATATATGCTCATACCGGATGTTGGGTTAATGAAATATGGGCTGATGAGCATAGAAGTTTTTTATTAAATGTCTCGCTTACAGAAATTAATCCTGAGGTACAGGGATTATATTATGATATAAAAGTTCCGTTTGATGCGGCAGAATGTATGGACAATGGTGATTATAACCGTGAAAGAATATTAAATATCTTGAATGATGCTTTAACAATTGTTGATGTGCGTGAAGGAAGCAGCAAATTTTATGAAACTGTATCATCAGCAAGAGCGTATATAAAGAAAAATTTCTATGAAAACTTTTGTGAAAAAACGGATATAAAGGTTTTATTTACAGGTCATGCACATATTGATATAGCATGGCTATGGCCTGCACGTCAATCAAGAGAAAAAGCTGAAAGAACATTTACAACAATCTTGAAATTAATGGAGAAGTATCCACAAATGCATTTTTATGCTAGTTCTCCTGTATTATATAAATGGTTGAAAAATAATAGACCGGATTTATATAAAAAAATACAAAATAGGATTAGTGAGGGCAGATGGGAAGCTGATTGCGGAACATGGGTTGAGCCGGATTTGAATATGCCATCCGGAGAAAGTATTGTAAGACAGTTTCTATATGGTAAAAAGTTTTTAAAAGAAGAATTTAATATAGAAAGCAAAATATTGTGGGTACCGGATTGCTTTGGGTTTGCCGGAACGTTGCCTCAGATTATGAAAGGCTGCAGAGTAGAACAGTTAGTGACAACAAAACTTGGATGGAATGATACAAACAAGATGCCGCATGATTGCTTTATATGGAGAGGAATCGATGGAAGCGAGGTATATGCATATTTTATAACTGCTCAAGATGTACCTTTAGATGATGGAAAAGGCAATCGTAAGTCGTTTACAACATATTCATCAACTGCTACACCTTCTCAGACATTAGGAGCCTGGGAAGCTTTTAGAGAAAAAGAAATCACAAGCAATGTACATGTAGCTTTTGGATTTGGCGATGGTGGCGGCGGACCGAGTGAAGAACAAATAGAATATGTAGAACGTATGAGTTATGGTATTCCCGGGTTGCCTACAGCAAAATTGACAAGTGTTAATGAATTTGTAGATACTGTGCAGAATGATATGAATAAACATCTCACTGAATGTCCTAAATGGGATGGAGAGTTATATTTTGAGCTGCATAGAGGAGTATATACTTCAGTTGCAAAAAATAAAAGAAAAAATCGTATAACAGAGTTTAAGTTACAGAATGCAGAATGGTTATCCGTTGCAGGTCAAATATTAAATAATATTGAATATCCTAAAAATGAGTTTGATGAGTGTTGGGAAAAAGTGTTGGAATATCAATTTCATGACATTATACCTGGAAGTTCTATAAGGGAAGCCTATGAGGAAACAGATTTAGGATATTTAGAGATAAATAATGTTCTAGATAATATTATAGATAAAAGAAAAAAAGCAATATTGCCTATGCTTTCATCTAACGGCTATGTCGTATGGAATAATACTCCTTTTGTGCAGACAGCTCCTGTACGTATAGGAAATAATTGCGTTATGGCTGAAAAAATCCCAGCGCATGGATATAAGGTAATATCAGAGTATCAGAATTACAATAGTATAAAAGTAACTGATGAAACAATAGAAAATAGTTGTTTAAAAGTGATATTTGATGAAAAGAAAAGGATTATTTCAATCTACGATAAACGTTTTGAAAGAGAATTGCTACCTGATGGGCATATAGCAAATCGTCTTGTTGTATATGATGATATACCGACATATTTTGAGGCGTGGGAAATTAGAAAGCAATATAGAAAGAAAAGTTATGAAGTGGATGATATAAGCAACTTCGAAATTATTGAAGATGGTTGTCGCATTGGACTAAAAATAGAAAGACATTATATGAATTCTATAATCAATCAGACTATTTGGATGTATGAAGACAGTCCAATATTGGAATTTGAAACTGATATTGATTGGAAGGAACAAAGAGCATTGTTAAAAGCGGAATTTCCGGTTGATATAAATACAACTAAGGCTTCATGTGATGCTCCTTATGGAACAGTAGAACGTTCAATCACACAAAATACAACTTGGGAGCAGGCAAAATTTGAAGTATGTGCACATAAGTATGTTGACCTGTCAGAAGGAAATTATGGTGTTGCCTTAATGACAGACTGCAAGTATGGATATTCATTTAAGGAACGTCAAATGGAAATTACATTGCTGCGAACATCTAAACATCCATATCCGGAGGCAGATTTGTGTGATCACAAAATGCGTTATGCTTTTTATCCACATACAAATGGTTTTTATACATCGGATGTGGTGCCACAAGCGTATGTGTTTAACAATCCACTATCAGCAGATAAAATAGAAGGTGGAAGTGAGAAATTGCAGGATGAGTACTCATTTGTTTCATGTAAAAGTTCAAACGTAGTTGTGGATACAATTAAGCAATCAGAAGATGGTAATGCAGTTGTAGTTAGATTATATGAATGTGGAAATACAAGAACAAACACTGAAATAACTTTTGGATTTGATATAGAAAAGGCTATACAGTGTGACATGCTTGAAAGAGAATTAAATCATTGTACTGTAGTTGATAATAAATTAAAAATAACTGTTAAGCCGTTTGAAATTATTACTTTAAAATTATATTACAGATAATTAGTAAATGATTAAAAAGTTGAGATACAAATAATTCTATAGATAATTAATAGTCATTTTATGATAATTGTATAATGATGGCTTACATTTTGAAGTGAACTTGCAAGAATTAAATTTATTGAAAGGAATTGAAGAATGAATCAACAATTTTTTACAGGAATATATTGCCCGCCAAGTCTAGGCAAAGATAAGTATCCTAACAGAATTACAAGTGAAGTATTTGACTTACTATCTAAAGCCGGAATCCGTCAGATATATGGATATTATGATGATAGGCAGGGGAAAGTGGCACTTAATAGTCTTTTGGATTTAAGTCAGAAATATGGAATGACATATTATCCGAGATTAACTGTATTTGACAAGTTTCTTGGCGAAAGAGGTCATGAGAAGTATCCGTTATTTTCAGATATGAGTAAGGAGCAGCAGGATGATATAAGAGAAGAATTTGCAGATATTATAAATAGCATAAAGGAGCATCCTGCGTTTGGCGGAATTTTTATAAGCGATGAAAGACCGTTAGAAGCATATGAGGGAATGGCAGAAGCAAGAAAACTTTTTAAGCAGATTTGTCCGGATAAAGAGTTCCATTACAATGCTCTAAATTATTTTGGCGATGACAAAATAATGTTCTATCGCAATGGCGATAATAGCAATAGAAAATATGAACTGGTTAATGAACTTGAATATAATGCGGATAATAGGTTTACAAGATACAAAGTATATATGGAAGAATTTTTGGATTTGTGTGATGGAGAACGTATTTCCACTGATTTGTATCCGTTTGCACCAACATGGAAAGAGGTTCCTACATCTATACATAGAGGAATGTATGAAACAAATTACATAATGGCTACATATAAAAAAGAAAGAAATATTCCATGCTATCTTTGTATTCAGGTAGGAGATTGGGACAAAGGAAGATATATCGGACGTCCGGAAACAGCATTGCATATGAATCTGACAATGGCATATCAGCTTGATGGATTTATTTTCTTCCCAGGTGTGTATCCAAATGACTGGATTGGGGATGAAGCAATGGAGGGGAATGAAGAAGGTGTTAATTCTCTTTTAGATGCTACAGGAAAACCAACAGAGCATTATGGTTATGTACAAACACTTTTAGAACATTCCCAAAAGTGTGCAGATGTATTATTGACAAACAAATGGCTGGGTGTATATACTGAAGGTAATTTTGTAGGTGGGTTTGGAAATACAAATCTAGATGAAATTGAATGGAATGAATGCATATATCGTGGAGGCTTGCCGGAGGGAGAAAAATTTGAGTATCAAGGGAAAAAGCCTAATATAATGACAAAAAGTCAATTGTTTATAAGTGTATTTGAAAGTGAAAAAAATAATGTCTATTTGATTATAAACAATAGTATTGTTACAGAAACAGAATTTGTGTTTGATACAGAAAAAAAATGGAAAATGACAGTAGACGGAAAAGCTGTATATGGACAGGGAACTATCAAGGTTTCAGAGCTCAATGCAGGAGAAAGTATAGTAATTGAGGTGGCAAAAGATGAAAAAAATTAGTTGTGTTATTTTAGGATTCGGAGACAGAAGCTCAAGATATGCAGAATATGCAAAAACTAAACCGGAAGAGCTTGAAGTTATAGGTGTTATAGATATAAATGAATTAAAAAGATGCCAGGGACAAGAAAAATATAATCTGAATGATGAGTGTATATTTGCAAACCTTGATGATTTTTTGAAGGCGGATATTTCATGTGATGTAGTTATTAATGGAACAATGGACGAGCAGCATTACGAAACCACAATGAAGCTTTTAGAAAAGGGATATAATGTATTGTTAGAAAAGCCGGTTACAGCTAATTCAGATGAATTATTAGATATCAGAAAAAAAGCTGATGAAAATAGTTGTAAGGTTGTTGTTTGCCATGTACTGCGTTATACACCATTTTATTCAAAAATAAAAAGTATAATAGATAGTGGCAAAATAGGAAAAGTAGTAAGCATGGAATTAAATGAACATGTATGGTATGGTCATTTTGTAAATTCATATGTACGTGGAAAATGGCGTAGTGAAAAAGAATGTGGAAGCAGTTTATTATTAGCCAAATGCTGTCATGATACAGATTTAATGTGCTGGTTAAATAATGAAACCACTCCAAGTTTAGTATCTTCATTTGGTTCTAAGTCATTCTTTACAGAAAAGAATGCACCGGATGGAGCAACACTATATTGTTATGAATGTCCTAATAAGGATGAATGTATGTTTAATGCTGAAAAATTTCAGATAGAAAAAGATTTTATTCCTTTTTATACATGGGCTGGAATAAACAAACCATTAGATGAAATTACATTAGAAGAAAAAAGAGAATTTCTAAAAAAAGATGTATATGGACAATGTGTGTACAAGACAGATATGGATATTGTAGACAGACAATGTGTATCTGTTGAATTTAAAAATGGTTCTATTGGCACATTAAATATGATTGGCGGCACTAATAAAGGTGGAAGACATATACATATTGTATGCGAATATGGAGAAATTGAAGGATTTATTGAAGATAATAAGATTAAAGTTTGTTTTTTTGATAAAGAAGAAGTCTGGTATAATGAAGAAGTAATTGATTTTAATGAGCAGGCAGATTTGAGCAATGAAGACAACGCTGTAGGTGGTCATTATGGAGGAGATTACTATATTATGAGAGATTTGGTACGTTATCTAAATGATGAACCTACATCTGTATCTACAACAGTTATAGATGATTCAGTTAATAGTCATCTGATTTGTTATGCAGCTGAGAAGGCTAGAAAAGAGAGAAGAATTATAGAACTGGAAAAAGAATACAATTTATAATTATTAAGAAATGGAGAAACAATGGAAAATAGAATTAATGATTGGGAAAGAATGATTAGTGGAAACTTATATAATGCATCAAGTAAGGATATTGCAAAACAGCACAAAAGAGGGCTTGAAGGTTGTGATAAGTTTAATAGAATTCCGGTTAGAAGAGCAAAGGCAAAACAGAGAGCATTAGAAAAACTTATTCCTTCAGCTGTTGGCAAGAACTTCACTGTTTTTGCACCATTTTGCTGTGAATATGGTGTGAATATACATGTAGGACATGAATGTTTTGTGAATTTTAATTGTAGATTTTCTGATGTTTCGCCAATTACCTTAGGTGATGGAGTTTGGATTGGTGCAAATGTGACATTAGCAACACCAAATCATCCGCTCTTAGCAGAAGAAAGACTTAATGCAGATTATCCGGATGGAAGACATGATTTAGAATTTTCGGACGGGATTACCATAAAAGATGGATGCTGGATATGTTCTAGTGTAACAGTTTGTGGTGGTGTAACAATAGGAGAAAACAGTGTTGTAGCTGCAGGTTCTGTTGTCAATAAAGATGTACCGCCTAATAGTTTGGTTGCAGGTGTACCGGCAAGGGTTATTAGACAATTAGATGAAAAAGACAGAATGAATGTATGGGATACATATTTAAAAAATGAAAAACCGGTGTCTGAAAGAAAGAAAAAATAATCATCGGTTTAATTAAAGGGAATAAAAATATGAACAAAATTATTAGTATGGCAATGATTTTTGTAATGATGTTTACGCCTGTTATAACAAATAGTAAAGATATTTCTTGTGCAAAAATAGAAGTTGACAAAGAAAGTTTAATTACATGGAGCGAAAAAACAGATTTACAATCTAAAAAGAATATTTCTATTCCTTCAGTTGAAGAAATAATGTCAATGGAAAGCTTCGATGGACGAAAATATGGGATTGTTACTCCGGTAAAAGATCAGGGTAGTACAAATTTATGCTGGGCGTATTCTGGTATTGCTGCTATTGAGACTTCGATTTTAAAGTCAGAAATAGATACGGAGGCGAGAAAGGATACCCTTTCATTAAATCCTACAGCGGCAGCGTATAGGGTTTATAAAAGGGAGAATGATCCGTTAGAGAATACATCAGGAGAATGGCAATCAGTCAATTACCTTCAGCAATCCGGAGACCCGTTGAAAATTGTAAAGTTATGTTCTATGTGGTGGGCTCCCGTAAAAGGAAATCAGACAGCCATAAATCCTTATGAAAATCCGACATATAGGTTTGAAAATGCATTTTATATAAGGGAGAACAGGGACAATCCTAGGGAGCATATTTTAAATATAAAAAAGGCTATTGCAACATATGGTGCAGTGACTTTTCAATACAACAACCTGCGTGAAACAACATATTACAATCCAAAGAACGAGTCGGGGTCTAACAGTTCGCCCCATGCCTGCACAATTATTGGATGGGATGATAACATTCCGTCAGAATATTTTGTGCCAAATGGTGCTGCACAAAATGGTGGCTGGCTGGTAAAAAACAGTTATAATTCCCTGGAATATTTCTGGCTTTCTTATGATAATATCAGCTCATGTTCATACGCTTTTTCTTTTGCTCCAAAGGAAAAATATGATTACAACTATTATTATGATGGAAGTATGGATGATTTTTCACTGAGAAATGATAAAGCTGTAGCTAATGTATTTAAGGCAAAAAAATCTGGCACAGATGAAAAAGACGAATACATAAAGGCAGTAAATGTAGGAATCAGTGGAGAAAATGTGACAGTCCAGGTGGAAATATATAAAAATCTGGATTATCCATTTGGTGGACAGAGTAATGTGCCGGTTTCAGGTGGTTATCTGGCTGCAACATCAGCGAAAACTTTTGAAAATGGTGGTTATGTGACAGTAGAATTGGACAAGCCTGTAAGGATTGAAAAAGATGAGTGGTTTTCTGCTATTATTAGAGTTTCAAATAAAGAAGGAGATGCAAAAATAATTACATCTTATAAGAATGTAATGGAAATGTCTTATGTCTATAATGGAAGTGGCTGGTCTAAGTTGAAAAATTATGTAGGACGAATAAAGGTATATACAAAGTTAGAAAAGTCAGTGGACGTAGAGATAGAAAACACTACAGAAAAACCACTAGAAACCACAATGGAGAAGGCTACAGAGACAACTACAGAAAAACTAGTGGAGACTACTACTAAGAAGGCTACAGAGACAACCATAGAAAAACCGGTGAAAACTACCACTAAGAAGATAGTAGAAACTACTGCAAAGAAGCCAATGGATATCACAACGGACAAAATGACAGAAACAACAAAATTGCAAGAAACTACATATGCTGAAAATGAAAATAAGAGTACGACAAAAAACAATCTGAATAAAAAAACTACAAGTAAAAAAATAAATGTTATTGTTTCGAGAACAACTAAAAAAATTTCCATAACAAAGAAAATAAAAAAGGCAAAAATTACAAAGACAAATAAATTAAAAAAACGAAGTGTGAGGATATATTATAAGAAACTGAAAAATGCTAAGAAATATGAAATTCAATATTCTTCCAATAAGAATTTTAAGAAGAATATTAAAATAATTAATACAAAAAAAATATATTGCAAAATATCAAAACTTAAAAAGAACAAAAAATACTATATTCGAGTAAGAGGCATAAATAAGAACGTAAAAGGAAAATGGAGTAAGTTAAAAAATATAAAACTCAAATAAATGTTATGTGAGATAAATCAGGAGAAGATATAATAACAAAGGGAGCAAAGGATGGAGAATCTTATAATTGAATATCTATCAGCATATAAACATCTGGATAATTTATGCAAGGATATTTTAGATAGCGATGTTGGAATTACAGAGTATATAGATGAAATGGAAGAAGAAAAAGCATGGGGTATCAGATATGTATCCGAATGGAATGAGGATTATAAGCAATTAAAGCATCTTCGTTGGATGCGTAATAAATTGGTACATGAGGCAGATTCCTTTGACGAAATAGAAATTTCAAGAACGGATATAGAATGGTTGGAAAATTTTGAAGAAAGAATTTTGCAGGAGGAAGATCCTTTTTCACTATTGAGGCAATATAGAAATCAGGTAAGAAAAAGGAAAGTTGAATATATTGAACGCGAAATAGATACAACTAGAGAAATAGAAAAATATGATAACAAAAGAATAGATTTTTTCAAATTTATAAAAATTATTTTTGCTGTATTTATCATATTATTAATTATCTATACAATATTAGGGAGTTAAGTATATATTTTTTTAAAACGATTCGGTGTCGAAAAGATTGGGGATATATGATACAATAGCAACTATGCAATAAAAGGAAGGACTTGAAGTTTTAAATAAGGATATTTCAGGACTTGATTAAGCATCTTGAGAAGAAAGGCGAATTAAAATTATGGAAAAAACAAGAGATGGATTTAGAAGTAGAACTGGATTTGTTATTGCATGCATAGGTTCAGCAGTAGGAATGGGAAACATATGGAGATTCCCGTATATGGTTTCAGAATGGGGTGGTTTAACATTTATTCTACCATATATATTGTTTGTAATACTTATAGCAGCAACTGGATTGATTGAAGAAATGGCATTAGGGCGTGCGGCAAAAGGCGGACCGATTAAAGCTTTCGGAAAATGCACAGAACTAAAAACAGGAAATAAAAAAACGGGTGAGTTAATCGGAATTTTACCGGTTGTAGGCTCTTTCGCAATGGCGATAGGATATACAGTAATTGTTGGATGGATTTTTAAGTATACATATCTTGCAATAACAGGCCAGATAGCAGATATGGGAAATGACATGGATGTTATAGGCGGAATGTTTGGAAAGACAGCGTCTGCTTATGGTAATAATTTTTGGCTTATAATTGCTGTAATTGTAACAGTTTGTATTATGGCATTTGGAATTGCATCGGGTATAGAGAGAGCAAACAAATTTATGATGCCATTATTGTTTGCATTGTTCCTTGGATTGGCTGTTTATATATTCACACTTCCGGGAGCAAGCGAGGGGTATAAATATATTTTTACGCTTAATCCAAAGGGATTGTTAGATATTAGAGTCTGGATTTATGCGTTTGGGCAGGCATTTTTCTCACTTTCAATTGCAGGAAATGGCACAATTATATATGGTTCATATTTAAAGGATTCTGAAGATATAGTAAGTTCAGCTAGAAATGTAGCTATATTTGATACATTAGCAGCAATGCTCGCAGCGTTCGTAATTATTCCGGGAATGGCAGTAGGTGGAGCAGAATTATCATCAGGCGGTCCTGGTCTTATGTTTATTTACTTAGTAAATGTATTTAACAGAATGCCAGGTGGAAAAATAGTTGGAATAATTTTCTATATTTGTGTATTGTTCGCAGGAATGAGCTCATTAGTTAATTTATATGAGGCACCAATTGCTACATTGGAAGAAAGATTTAATTTTAAGCGACCTGTTGCAGTTGGGGTAGCAGCGATAATTGGATGTGGAATATCTTTGGTTATTCAGGGAATTGTTTCAGGTTGGATGGATGCTGTATCAATTTATGTATGCCCGTTAGGCGCAATGATAGCAGGAATCATGTTCTTCTGGATAGCAGGTAAAGATTTTGCGTTGTCAGCAGTCAATGAAGGAAAGAAAAAAGCAATTGGTTCATGGTTTATACCACTTGGAAAATATGTGTTGGTTCCGCTTGCGTTTATTGCATTGGTAGCCGGAGCATTGCTTGGAGGAATTGGCTGATAATACGAGCGGGTTAAATAATAAGAGTATCTGTATTGATGCGAATAATGACAGATTATTTATATTGATTCTATGAAAAAATGAATGGATATTTATATAAAAAATTCTGGCAGGGTATTGCAAAATAATTATAAAAAATTTATAATTTTTTTGTCTGAAAAAGTAATAACAGATTTGCAAAATGGCATTGCTGTAAATTTGTTAAATCAGTAGGACAAAAGGAGACTGAAAAAATGAAAACAAGAATAGGTATTTTAGGTTATGGCAATCTTGGAAAAGGTGTCGAGTGTGCTGTAAAAGAAGCAACAGATATGGAGCTGGTTGCCGTATTTACAAGAAGAAATCCGGAAACTGTAACAATCCTAACAAAAAATGTTCCGGTATGTCATGTTGATGATGTAGAAAAGTGGAAAGACAAAATTGATGTTATGATTTTGTGTGGCGGTAGTGCAACAGACCTTCCGGTACAGACACCACAGTTTGCGTCTATGTTTAACGTGGTCGACAGTTTTGATACTCATGCCCGTATTCCTGAACATTTTGAAGCGGTTGATAAAAAAGCTATGGAATCAGGCAAGGTTGCAATTATTTCTGTTGGCTGGGATCCGGGAATGTTCTCTCTTAACAGAGTTTATGCCAATGCGATTATTCCTGATGGAAAAGACTATACATTCTGGGGTAAGGGTG
>CAYWUE010000033.1:0-21302 GCA_964461415.1 uncultured Eubacterium sp. | reverse complement strand
TGCGAAGATTAAACAAAAGAAAGAAAAACATGACGCAGCAAAAGGAAAGATGTTTACAATTATTGGTAAGGAAATTGCTGTTGCAGTAAAAGAGGGCGGAGCTGATCCAAATAATAATAGTAAGCTTCGTGATGTTATTGCCAAGGCAAAAGCAAATAATATGCCAAATGATACAATTGAAAGAGGTATCAAAAAAGCTGCAGGTAATGCTAGTGCAATCAATTACGAATCAGTAAGATATGAAGGATATGGTCCTAATGGAATTGCAATTATCGTAGATGCACTTACAGATAATAGAAATAGAACTGCTGCAAATGTTAGAAACTGCTTTACAAAGGGTGGTGGAAACGTCGGAACGCAGGGATGTGTATCATATATGTTCGATGAAAAAGGACAGATAATAATTGATAAAGAAGAATGTGATATGGATGCAGATGAGCTTATGATGACAGCAATAGATGCAGGAGCTGAAGATTTTCAGGATGAAGAAGACAGCTATGAAATCGTAACAGATCCGGCAGAATTCAGTGTTGTAAGAGAAACATTAGAAGCAGTCGGTATAAAAATGGCTCAGGCAGAAATCACAATGATACCTCAGAATTATGTGGAACTTACAGATCATGAGGCTATAAAGAAGATGAACATCATTATTGACAGATTAGATGAAGATGAAGATGTTCAGCAGGTATATCATAACTGGGATGAATAATTAATAGATATAATGAATCTAGATATTATAAAAAACTAATAGAAACCCTATAAGGTTCCTATTAGTTTTTTTATTTCTATTAACTCCTATTGAGTTGGTGTTGGACCTGTCCAATACCCAAAGTTCATCCAGCTTACTGAGTTAGATTATAACTATAATTCATACAATTTTTGGTAACATTGTTCAGTTAACTCGTCAATAAGAGGTTCGTCAACATTTTCAAATTCAACCATAAGTGCATGTTTGATACGTTCAGCTCTCGTAAAATATAAAATTTCTTCAGGCTGATTTAAATCAAGACCAGAATCAATAGAATCTGGTATTAAGTTTTCGCTAATCCACAAATTAATAGAATCAATAAGTTTATCTTCTTCTACAGCGTCAATTTTAACTTGCTTTGCATGCATAAAAGAAATAATACCTGAAATAACGAAAATTATAAAAACACCACCCATAACAGAGTAAAATAACCATGAAGTTTCAGGGCTAAGTGGAAGTACAATAACTTTAGCAAGAATAAGAGCCATAAGGATAAGACCTGCTCCACCAACAATAAGCATAGTAGCTGCAGAAGATTTAATATCTTCGTATTTGTCAGAAAGCTTTACATAATTATTCATATTGCTTGCAGAAAAAAGACTGATATCCTCAAAAGTTTGTAAAGTTTCTTCTGGATTTATAGCTTCTGATGAAGCATCTATATTGTCTAAATCATATGTGTCATGATTTGGTTCAATATTGTTATCTAAATATTCGTTATCATTATTAAAAATATTATCTGCCATAAAAATCTCCATTCATAAAATAATGTGCTAAATATGCACGATAAACATAGAAAAATTATAAACTAAATACAATAAGCTGTCAAAGGAATAGCAACAGAAAATGTTTCTATTTTGAAAAAAATAGTATATAATAGGTTTTGTTGGAGGCAAAAATGAAAATAACAATATTAGCGGTAGGAAAAATTAAAGAAAAATTTTATGTTTCGGCTATAGATGAATACGCAAAAAGACTGTCAAGATATTGTAAACTCAATATAATACAGGTTGCGGATGAAAAAACAATGGAAAACAGCACTGAACGAGAAATTGATATTGTGAAAAGCAAAGAAGCAGAGCGAATACTAAAGAACATATCGGAAGATGCATATGTGATAACATTAGAAATAAATGGGAATATGCTAGACTCAGAAAAAATGGCAGAAAAGATAGATAAGCTAGGCGTTAGTGGGCAAAGTCATATAATTTTTGTTATTGGAGGGTCACTTGGATTACATGAATCAGTGTCTAAAAGAGCAGATTTTAAGTTGAGTTTTTCTAAGATGACATTTCCGCATCAGCTTATGAGAGTTATTTTGCTTGAACAGATATACAGAAGTTATCGAATAATAAATAATGAACCATATCATAAATGATAAGTTAATATATTTTTAATTACAAATATGAATAAAAAGGGAGAGTAAATATGCCGGTATTTGATTTTAATAATAAAGTAGAAGAAAAGAAAGAGGTTATATGTACATATACAACATTTAGTTCAAACGAAAAAATTCCATCACCACAAAGTCCTATGTTGGTTTTAGACAATACAGATAGAAAATGGAAACATCATTCGAGCGGCAAATTCACAAATCAAGTAAAGGCAACTAGTTTTGAATTTGATGAGCAGGAAGGAACAGTATGTGCTAATATTTTAAAGATTGATTCCCGATTTGTCAGTTTACTTAAATGGTTAGGAGAAAATCATATAAATGTTCGCCTTTCAGGTGAAAATACAGAAGAAGGATATGCTGTTTATAAAATTAGGGAAACAGCAGGAAGCGGTGCAACAAAGCTTTCAGCAGAAGATGGATTTTTGCAATTTATGATTGAGAGATTATTGTCTAGTAATCCACCTTCAGAAGAAAGAATGGATGAAGATATGGAAGATGAAGATGGAGATAGCATGAAGCTTACTAGTCTGCAAAGTATTACAGACTTTATGAATTGTGCCGGTAGAACCTTGCCAGATAATATTAGACTTTGGGCTCGAAGAAATCTAGCTGTTGCACGTTCGAGTGAAGTTTCTCACGAAGAGAGAAGTCACGCACAAAGAGCACTTTCGATTATGATGAATATTCAGTGGAAGAATAATTATTTTGAGGCGATTGATCCTGTTGAAGCAAGAAAAATTCTTGATGAAGAATTGTATGGAATGGAACGTGTAAAACAGCGTATTATGGAAACAATTATTCAGATTAATCGTACACATACACTTCCGGCATATGGATTATTGCTTATTGGACCTGCAGGTACAGGAAAATCTCAGATTGCATATGCAGTAGCACGTATCCTTAAATTGCCTTGGACCACTCTTGACATGAGCTCTATCAATGATCCTGAGCAGCTTACAGGCAGTTCACGTATATATTCTAATGCGAAACCGGGGATAATTATGGATGCTTTTTCTATGGCAGGGGAATCAAACCTTGTATTTATTATCAATGAGTTAGATAAGGCTGCATCAGGAAAAGGAAATGGTAATCCGGCTGATGTGCTATTGACATTGCTTGATAATTTAGGTTTTACTGACAATTACATGGAATGTATGATACCGACTGTAGGTGTATATCCTATAGCTACAGCCAACGAAAAAGACCAAATCAGTGCCCCTTTAATGTCAAGATTTGCGGTTATTGATATTCCGGATTATACAATTGAAGAAAAAAAGATTATTTTTTCGAAATTTGCTATGCCAAAGGTTTTGAAAAGAATGAGTCTTAGAGAAGATGAATGCATAATTCCTGATGAAGCCTTAGATGAAGTGATGGAAATATACAAAAATACAAGTGGCATCAGAGATTTAGAGCAGGCAGCAGAACATATAGCAGCAAATGCTCTTTATCAGATAGAAGTAGATAATCTTGATAAGGTAGAATTTGACAGAAAGATAATACGTGAATTACTTGTCTAAAGAATAATATAACCTTGGTTATAAAACGAAAATAACATGATATTACTTATCTAAAAATAAGAACAGGATTGGATTAATCATAGGATTAACCAGTCCTGTTCTTATTTGAAAGTAGTATATACGTATAAATAAAATTATCTTTAATCGCTTGTTGGTCCGAAATACATTACTCCAGCTTTCATTTTTTTGCCTTTTAATTCGTAGAGTTCACTTACGGTAACTAATTCATAACCTTTCTTACGAAGCTTTGGTAAAGCTTTTATAAATCCATCAACGGATGTCTTGTGAATATCATGTAGTAAAACAATATCCCACGCACCTGTTTGTTTTAAAATAGTTTTTGAAACATAATTTGTATTTCTGTATTTCCAGTCTTCAGTATCTACTGACCAATAAATCATTGGAATTTTTGTATTTTTACTAACTGTTTTGTTGTAGTTACCAAATGGTGGACGAAGTAGTGTTGGGTTCTGACCTGTAATTTTTTTAATTGCCTTATTTGTTGAACTAATTTCTTTTTTAATTTGTGATTTTGATAATGTATTAAGGTTCTTATGATTATATGTGTGGTTTCCGATTTCCATGTGCAAATCATAAGCTTTCTTTAATTGCTTTTTAAATGATTTTGCACGAGAACCTAAAACAAAAAACGTAGCTTTAGAATCGTTCTTGTCTAATGCACTTAAAAGTTTGTTTGTATAGATTCCAGGCCCATCATCAAATGTAAATGCAACATATTTTGTTTTGTCGACTGTAACCTTACAGGTTGCAGATTTTTTTGTGAATTTTGATGTTACTTTAATGTAAGTAGTGCCTTTGGATTTTCCTTTCACATTCCCCTTTTTTGAAACAGTAGCAATTTTTTTATTTGCACTTGTCCAAATGATTGGTTCGTTAATTCTATGAGCACTTTTTTTATATTTTATGTATGTTGTTAAGTTTCTTGTATCACCTTTGTTTAATCTTATTGCTTTTTTGTCTAAAGTAATGGATTTTATAGGCTTGTAGGATTTTATGCTGTCTGTAACCTGTGGTTTTGTTGTGGGCAGAACAACATTATCCTTAGTTGTTGTCACTGTTGTAGATTGAGCGTTTTTATCATTAGTTGTTGGTGGTTGAGTTGTAGCATTTGATTTTGATTGTTTATTTTCTGAATTTTCATAAGTAACAACCTTTGCACCAGCAGAATTCTCAACAGAGTTTTGATTTTTGCTTGATTCATAACCATAAATTGTTATTGTGCTTATGCATAATATTAAAAAGCTAAGAACAATAAACAGACGATTGAAATTTTTCATATGCGACACTATCTTTCATTTGTATATTATTTTTATATATAAATTAATTTTACTTCATAATAAAAAAAAGTAAATAGAAGATTATAAAAAGAATAATCAGATATTTTAAACATATATTTTATATATCAGAATACATAGAAAGTGAAAGATATAACAATGGAAAAAAATGAAGATTTAGTGAGGACATATTTGCCTATAAAAATCAAGTGTGAAATTGAATGTAATAAGATTAATTTTAAGAATATAACGGAGATAAGGTTAAGAGTTAACTGTCCGTTGATTGTTTATGAAGATGAAAGAGAATTACTGTGCCATGATTGCATTGTGAAGGAAAGTGATATTCAGGAAACTTTTAATATGATTACTGAATATTCGGCATATTCTTTTGAAGAAAGCATAAAAAATGGTTATATAACAATACCAGGTGGTCATAGAGTAGGATTAGGGGGACAGGCTGTTAGGAAAAACGGTGGCATAAATACAATTAAAAATATTAAATTCTTAAATTTTAGAATTTGTCATGACTTAAAGGATGTTGAAAGTAATCTGGTATCAGATTTGGTATCAAATCTTAGAAATATTCTTATTATTTCACCTCCGGGAATGGGGAAAACTACATTTCTTAGGAATATTATTAGGGGGTATAGTAATAAAATAGGAGTGAGTGTTTCGGTTATAGATGAGAGAAATGAAATTTCAGGAAGTTATAGAGGAATTCCTATGATTGATCTAGGGACAAGATCTGATGTTATAAGCGATTGTGAAAAATATGAGGGGATTATGATGGCTGTACGTTCTTTAGCACCAAAAGTAATTGCTGTGGATGAAATTGGTAGCAACAAAGATTTGGCAGCTATAAAATGTGCAATAAACAGTGGATGTTTTGTTGTTGCGACAATTCATGGTAAGGATAGCCTAGATGTAAATAATAGGTTAGGACAAGAAGTTGATGAAATATTTGAAAAAAGAATAATTATCAAGAAAATAGGGGAGTATATATGCAATTGAGAATTGTTGGAATTTTCACATTGGTTATTGCATCATCGTTGTTTGGTTATATGTATAGCATAGATTATCTTGAAAGAATTAGTCAGCTGGAAAAAATCAAGACCATGTTGATGCACCTTAAGGGAGAAATTAATTATTCGAATAATTCAGTAGGAGAATCTCTAAAAAATGTATCTCTAAAAATTGATGGAGTGATTAGCGAATTTCTTAATAATGTGCAGTTATTACTTAAAGAAAATAAAATGCCTTTAGATAAAATCTGGGAGAGTGTGACAGATGAGTTTTTAATGAAATCATCTAAACTAAACAGGCAGGATTTAACGGAATTAAAAGAATTTGGTAAAGGGCTTGGAACGTCGGACAGGCAGACTCAGGTAAATAACATATTAAGGTATGAAAAATTGATTGAAATAGCTATTTGTGAACTTAAGGAGTGTAAAAATGAAAAGTGTAAATTGTATAGAACTTTTGGAATAATGGTAGGCGTCTTTTTAGCTATTATTTTTATATGATAAGATTGATTTGATAAATAAATCAGTATAGGTACAGAATTCTATAAGAGAAAAATAATATATAGTAGGGTGAAAAATGGATATTAGTTTGATTTTTAAAATTGCTGCAGTGGGAATAATTGTATCTGTTGTGGGACAGATTTTGAAACACAGTGGGAGAGAGGAACAGGCATTTTTAACAAGCTTAGCAGGACTTATTCTTGTACTTATGTGGATTGTTCCGTACATATATGAATTGTTTAATACAATACAAAGGCTGTTTGATTTGTAATATTTAGGAAGATGAGTTGATATTTTATGTTAGTTATTGGGATTATTGGAATTGTGGTTGTTTTGCTTGCAATACAATTTAAGTCCATAAAACCTGAATATGGAATTATGATTTCTGTTGTTGGGTGTATTTTTATTTTTTTGTATTCTTTGACAGTAATAGATGAAATAATAGAAATAGTGGACAAAATAGCAGGATTAACAACTATTGGAAGAGATTACATAAAAATTATTTTGAAAATAACAGGAGTTACCTTTGTTTCGGAAATTTCCTCAGATATTGCTAAGGATTGCGGCTATCAGGCTATTGCAAACCAGGTTCAAATATTTGGAAAATTGTCAATACTAGCAATTAGTGTTCCTGTGTTTAATCAATTAATTTCATCTATAGGAAGTTTGCTATCATGAAAAAATTAGTAGTTATAATTTTTCTTGTTATTATTTTCATGTCTACGAAGGTTTTGGCAGAAGAAAAAAATATCACTATTGAAGATTTTGATTTAAGTGACAGTGAAAGTGTTTTAAAAAAAGAGGGATATGATGAAATAAACTATAAATATATGCTAAAAAAATTAAGCGACGGTGATATTTTTAAGGTGTTTAAGGAGGTAGCAAATGTCTCTTACAAGAAAACCATAGGTGATGTAAATATGGTTGAAAAAACGTTACTTAATTTGCTAATGATTACTGTTGTTTCTTCTTTTTTTACTAATTTTGTAAATGTTTTTTCAAAATCAGGTATCAGTGATACGGGATTTTACATATGTTATATGGTTACTATTGCCATAATGATTGGTTTGTTTGAAAGTTTTTCGATTATAACAAAAAATCTGGTTTCTTTGCTTATAAAATTTGTGGGGAGTTTAATTCCGACATATTTTTTGTCAGTATCAATTCTTGGACAGGCTAGTGCTACGGGCTTTTACCAATTAACTCTTGCTATTATTGAGGTTGCTCAATTTGTTTTTTTAAACGTAACGCTGCCTATGATAAAAATTTATATGGCTATAAGCTTAGTTAATAATATTTCAAGAGAAGATTTTTTGTCTAGAACAACTCATGTGATAGAAAATTTTATCACTTTTATAAATAAATTAATGATAAGTATTGTTACCGGACTTAATTTGATACAGGGGTTGATTCTGCCATCTATAGACAATGTGAAAAATGGAACTATAAGAAAATTTGTAGGTACATTGCCTGTTATAGGAGATGGAACAGATGCAGTCACAAGTATTTTGCTTGGTTCAGCTAATTTAATAAAAAATTGTATTGGGACTTTTGGCGTTATAATTATCATTATGATTTGCCTGGTTCCTTATATAAAATTGCAGATATATTCTGCATCTATACAGGTTTTGACAGCTATTTTACAACCTGTGGCTGACAAGAGAATTATCGAAAGTCTTGGTTGTCTTTGCAAAGGTACAAAGTTATTAATTAGAGTTGTTATCAGCAGTGGCTTTCTTTTTGTTATAAGTATTGCGATTGTTTGTATGACTACTAATGTTAAGTGATATAGGAGGAAAAATGACTTTTTTATATAATTATGTTAGAAGTATTTGTTTTTTTTCTTTAATGATTTCGTTGGTTTTGAATATATTTCCTGAGAGCAGTAATAAAAAATATATTAAATTGTTTGCAGGAATTGTTCTTTTGGCAATGATTCTTAATCCAATTATTGGGATTAAAAATAATATAGATTTTGATAAAAAATTTAAAGATATAGCACATGGAAATTATATATTTGAAAATCAATTATATGAAAGGATCAGTGAAAAATATGATGGATTTGAAGAAGGTTTTAGAAATTAAAAATATTGGAAAAGAAAAGCTGATTCTTTTGGCTGCTGCAGGTATATTACTTGTCGGTGCATCATATTTTGAAAATATAAGGGAAGATAAAGGACGGATTGAAAAAGAAGATACAGAAAATGATTCTGACTATCAGACTATGATGGAAGAAAAGGTTAAAAATCTTGTTGAAAATATTAAAGGAATATCTAAGGTCTCTGTAGTTATTTCTCTTCAATCAGGCAGCGAAAAAATTTTACAGGAGGATGAGGATAATGCCTTAAGTAGTGACAAAGAGGGGGAGAGTAAAAAAAGTAATAGCAGCTCAACTAAAAAATCTACAGTTATTTTTTCACAAGATAACGGGGAGGAACCATATGTGGTTAAGGAGTTATATCCAAAAGTGGAAGGAATTGCAATAACAGGAAAAGGATTTTTTGATGAGACACTAAAAAGTCAGATTATGAATATGTTATCGTCATTATTTGATGTACCGCTACATAAAATATCAGTATTAGAGATTGATTAATAAGGAGGATGTATGAAGAAAATTTTAAAGAAAAATCAAATTATAGTTACTGCGTTAGCGATATTAATAGCTGTGGCAGGTTATTTGAATTATACGGACAATCTTTCGAAAAATGGAAAAGCAAAGGAAGCAAGCAATTCTACATATGAAAGCGTTTATTCAGATGATGAATTGATTAGTGGAAAAGGAGACATTGAAAGTCAGGATGAAAAAGAAACAAGTGAGGATGAGACAAGTGAACCGGGAACGGCTATTCTTACAAATGGAACTTCTGTTAGCAATTATATGGTTCAGGCAAGATTAAGCAGAGAACAGACTCGTTCTAAGAATAAAGAGACTCTTTTAGATGTGATTAATAATAAGGATTTGAGTGAAAGTGAAAAGAAGAAGGCGGTAAGCTCTATGACAGAATTAACAAAAACTAATGATATGGAAAATACAATTGAAACTCTGTTAAAGGCTAAAGGATTTGAAGATGTGCTTGTAACAATTACTGACGAGCAGGTAGATGTGATTATCAATGATAGTGAAATAGATGAAACTAAAAAAGCTCAGATTGAAGACGTAGTAAAGAGAAAAACAGGGTTTGAGGCTAAAAATATTACTATTACACCTACAAATAATAAAGGTAATGAATAGTTTAAATAGTATACAAATTTAAATATAAAATTGAAACAAAAAAGGTCTTTTATTACTTATGTTTGAGTAATAGAAGACCTGGTGTAAAAAATTATTACTATTTGTGCCAACAGTTAAAAGTGGTAGCGTAGAGATTTTTATGAATTATTTTGAAAAGTTGTTTTTTGATTTAAGATTGTTATATTTTAAATTTTTTCTTCATGGCAAGAAAACTTTCCTCGCTGATTACATGCTCAATACGGCAAGCATCTTCAGCAGCTGTTTTTTCTGAAACACCAAGATTGATTAAAAAATCAGATATAAAACGGTGACGTTCGTATATCATTTCTGCAATTTTTTTTCCTTCGTCTGTAAGATAAATGAATCCGGCATCAGTTACTGTAATGAGTTCCTTTGCTTTGAGATTTTTCATTGCAATACTTATACTTGATTTTTTATATCCAAGTTCATTTGCTATATCTACTGAACGTACAACCGGAAGTTCCCGGCTTAACATTAGTATTGTTTCTAAATAATTTTCTGCTGATTCGTTGTTATGTGTCATATTTAATACCACCCTGATTTTAATATAAAAAAGTATAGTTATAACCAATTAATATCAGGTTGCAACTATTGAATGTATTATAACATCTATTGCCATATTGTTCAAATAAAATTATATCTAAATCAATGGAAGTTATTGACAACTAATGGTGGTTAGGTTATACTAACTATCACAAAGCTTCTAAAAGTTAATATATGACCAGGTTTGACAGTAGGATTTTAAGGGCAAGAAAATTCTACTGTCAGAATTAAGGTCCTATGAAACAATTAAGTATAATTTTTAAAATATAAATGGTGGTGATTAATATGGGTACAGCGATAGTATTAGTAGTTTTAGTTTCAGTTGTAACATTAATTGTGAAGAACATGTTTAAAGATAAGAAAAATGGTAAGTCAGTGCAATGTGGAGGCGATTGTGGACATTGCAGAGGATGCCATTAAAAAAGTGAAAATCTGATAATTTAGTCTGTTGTAAAATGACTTCAATGATGTTATAATAAGCGAAAGAATACACATTAGGAGGTCAATATGGAATCTCAAAAAACGACTTATATAGAACATAATCATTCTGATTTGGGAGAAGTTCAGATTAGTAATGATGTATTTGCTATTATTTCAGCTATGGCGGCTACGGAAGTAGACGGTGTTGTTGCTATGGCAGGGAATGTTACAGCGGAACTTGTGTCGAAGCTTGGTATGAAAAAATTATCTAAAGGCGTTAGAGTTGATGTTATAGATAATGATGTAATGATAGATTTATCTATTATTCTTAGAATAAATGAAAATATAGTTTCAATTTCAAAAAAAGTTCAGGACAAGGTTAAAACAACTGTAGAAAATATGACTGGAAAAAATGTTGCAAATGTTAATGTAAACATTGCAAGCGTTGCAACAAATTAAAAAAGTTATAATTTAGGGTGTCTTTAAAGACACCCTTTTTAGCTTGTATTATAAATTGTTTAATAAATAAAAAAGGAGTAACCTATGAATAGAATAAAAATGAGAGAAAACACATTTAAATTACTTTACTGTAATGATTTTCACAATAGAGCAGAAATGCCAAAACAGTATGATTTGTTTTGGGATGATGAACAGGTAGCAGATGAAGATAAACAAATAATTTCTAAAAGAGTTGATGAAATAGCTGAAAAAATACCGGAAATAGATGAAGAGATAAATAAGGTTGCAGTAAAGTGGTCGACAGAGAGAATGTCAAAGGTGGATCTTACTATTTTAAGATTGGCATATTATGAAATGAAAATAGATGAAGATGTACCGCAAAAGGTGGCTGTAGATCAGGCTGTAGAATTAGCAAAAAAATATGGAACAGATGAATCACCGTCATTTGTGAATGGAATTCTTGCGAAATTATTTTAGGAGAATGTATGGCATCAGTATATACTGTAGGGCAGGTAAATAACTATATAAAGAATATGTTTAATCAGGATTTTACCCTTAATAATATTTATATAAAGGGAGAAGTCAGTAATTGTAAATATCATTCTTCCGGACATATTTATTTTACAATGAAAGATAGAACTGGAGTTATTTCTGCGATTATGTTTGCAGGAAACAGGTCAGGTCTTAAATTCAAAATGGAAGAAGGACAAAATATTGTAGTGCTTGGCAGCGTGAGTGTTTATGAGAGAGACGGAAAATACCAGATTTATGCCAAGGAAATTATCTTGGAAGGAGCAGGGCTTCTTTATCAAAGGTTCGAGCAGCTAAAAAATGAGTTAGAGGAAATGGGTATTTTTGATCCAATGTACAAAAAGCCTATTCCTAAATATGCAAAGAAAATTGGAATTTGTACAGCAAAAACCGGAGCTGCCATACAGGATATAATTAATATTTCAACGAGAAGAAATCCTTATGTTCAGTTATATTTGTATCCTTGTCTTGTACAAGGTGCAGATGCGCCAAAAGATATAGTAAATGGAATCAGATGCCTAGACAGCATGAATCTTGACATAATTATAGTTGGCAGAGGTGGCGGCTCAATTGAGGATTTGTGGGCGTTTAATGAAAAAATAGTGGCCATGGCTATTTTTGAATGTAATACGCCGATTATTTCAGCAGTTGGTCACGAAACAGATACTACGATATCTGATTATGTATCTGACAAAAGAGCTCCTACGCCTTCGGCGGCGGCAGAATTGGCAGTTTTTGATTATAAAGATTTTATTGCGAAACTAGAATATTACAGACAGATTATTTCTACTCACGAAAAGCATATTATTGAAAAGTATAAGCTTGTGACAAATAATTTAGAAAAAAGTATTCAGACGTATAGTCCGAAGAACATTTTACTTGGAAAAAAACAGTATGCTGCTGACTTAGAAACTTCGATTAAAGAAGAATTTTTTAACATATTAAGTTCGAGAAAGCATATGCTTCAAATATTCGCAGAAAGGTTAAATGGCTTATCACCACTGAATAAAATTTCAAAAGGTTTTGCATATGTATCAGATGACAATAATAAGAGCATAAAATCCATAACAGATGTGAAAGAAGGAGACAACATTAAACTAACTATTTCTGACGGAAAAATCAAAGCTTGCGTAACAGAAGTGATGAAAAAATAGAAATTCTAAAAATCAACATTTAAAAACTGAGATGAATTCTAATTATTTAATGTTAAATAATTATGAGATAATTAAAAAAAGTAGATGAAGGTGTGAAAACTATGAGAGATTCTGAAAATATAAACACAGATTATTTAAAAAAAGAAATGGAAGAAAATAAAAGCATTGAGGAAAATTTTGAAGAATTAGAAAACATAATTACAAAAATGCAGTCAGATGAAATTACGTTGGAAAATTCTTTTGAGTTGTACA
Source organism: uncultured Eubacterium sp. (assembly GCA_964461415.1). Taxonomy (GTDB): domain Bacteria; phylum Bacillota; class Clostridia; order Lachnospirales; family Lachnospiraceae; genus Eubacterium_G. The sequence goes on along the minus strand of CAYWUE010000033.1, from coordinate 8,208 downwards.
ACAAGGGCTTGGGACTTGTTCAAAACTGTAATTCACAGATTGAAAAGATAGAAAAGCAAATTAAGGTTATTGAAGAAGGAAATATAAATGAATAATTTTGATATACTATTAAAAGAAAAAACTGAATACGTTCAGGATATAGTTTGTTGGTATTGTCCAAAAGAAGAAGGTTTGCAGAAGATTATTTTAAAAGCTATGAATTACAGCCTTATGGCAGGCGGAAAAAGACTTCGACCGATGTTTATGCTTGAAACCTTAAGATTATTAGGTGGGGATGAAAAAGAGGCATATCCTTTTATGGCAGCTATTGAAATGATTCATACCTATTCATTAGTTCATGATGATTTGCCAGCGATGGATAATGACATGTATAGACGAGGCAGAAAAACTACACACGCTGAATTTGGCGAGGACATGGGGATATTGGCAGGAGATGGGCTTTTAAATATGGCTTATGAGATTATGAGCAAAGCTATTTTAAAAAGTTGTTATCCACAACGTGCAGCATTAGCGATGAATGTTTTGGCATACAAAGCCGGAGTATATGGCATGATTGGCGGACAGACAGTTGATGTGATTAATGAAAATAAAGAAAAAGATATTGATACAATTAATTTTATTCATAAATTAAAAACGGCAGCATTGATTGAAGCGGCTATGATGATTGGTGCAATTCTTGCAGGTGCAGATGAGGAACAAATACAGAGTGTTGAAGAAATTGCAACATATATAGGTATAGCTTTTCAGATACAGGATGATATTTTAGATGTAACTGGAAGCATGGAAGAACTTGGAAAACCGGTTTTAAGTGATGAAAAAAATAACAAGACTACATATGTTACTTTAAAAGGCATAGACGAATGTAAACAATTAGTTTCAGATTATTCACAAAAAGCAGTATCCTTACTTGAAAATCTTGGTGGAGATTGTGAATTTATGAAGAATCTGATTATTAAATTAATAAATAGAGTGAAATAAATGAGTAAACTTTTAGAAAAAATTAAAGAACCAAACGATATAAAAAAAATAAATAGAGAAGACTATCCAAAACTTGCTGAAGAAATCAGAGAATTTTTGATTGATTCGGTAAGCAAAACAGGGGGGCATCTAGCCTCAAATTTAGGCACTGTTGAAATGACAATTGCACTGCATACCCTATTGGATTTCCCTAAAGATAAAATAATTTGGGATGTTGGGCATCAGGCGTATACTCATAAGATTTTAACAGGAAGAAAAGAAAGGTTTGACACATTAAGACAGTTCGAGGGACTAAGTGGATTTCCAAAAAGACATGAAAGCCCATGTGATTGTTTTGATACAGGACACAGTTCAACATCAATTTCTGCAGCACTTGGTATGGCTGCAGGTGCAAAGTTAAAAAATAGCGATGAAAAAATAGTTGCTGTCATTGGTGATGGCGCACTGACAGGTGGAATGGCATTAGAGGCTGTTAATAATCTTATGGGACTTAAGAGAAATTTGCTTATTATTATTAATGATAACAAGATGTCTATTTCTAAAAATGTCGGAGGAATGTCAAATTATCTAAATAAAATCAGAGCAAGTGAACAGTATAATGAATTTAAGGTAGATGTAGAAAATTCTCTTAGCAGGATTCCACGTTTTGGTTCAAGTATTGTGAAAAAAGTAAAAAGAACAAAGGATCACATAAAAAATCTTTTTGTGAGTCAGGGATTATTTGAAGATTTGGGAATTACTTCAATTGGTCCGGTTGATGGACATAATATAAATGAAATGATTGAAATTTTTGGCCATGCACTAAAAATTAATCGACCAATTATTGTTTATTTGAGCACAATTAAAGGTAAAGGATATGAATTTGCAGAAAAAAATCCTTCAAAATTTCATGGAATAAATCCTTTCGACAAGAATACCGGAATGGAGATTGCATCAAAGAATATGATGTCTTATACAGACATATTTTCAAAAAATTTAGTGGAAATGGCAAAAGATGATGAACGTATTGTTGCAATAACAGCAGCTATGCCTGACGGAACTGGATTATCAAAATTCCAAAAAGCATATCCTGAAAGATTTTTTGATGTAGGTATTGCGGAACAACATGCTGTAACATTTGCTGCAGGTTTAGCAACGAAAAGATTTAAGCCTTTTATATCAATTTATTCATCTTTTTATCAGAGAGCTTATGATCAGATTTTACATGATATCTGTATTCAAAAATTACCTGTTAAGTTGATTTTTGACAGAGCAGGTTTGGTTGGTAATGACGGAGAGACACATCAGGGAATATTTGACATATCATTCCTTCTGGCAATTCCAAATATTTCGGTGATTGCACCCGGTGGTATTAAAGAATTATCAGCGGCAATGAAGTTTGCACAGAACTATAATGAGCCTATTGCAATTAGATTTCCAAGAGGTGTTGCTTTTCCAGAAAAACATAAAATTTCTGATTTTGAATATGGAAAAGGTGAAATTATCTGTGAAGGAAGAGATGTTGCAATCGTAGCTGTTGGTGGAATGATAGAGGAAGTCTATAAGGCTATGGATATGCTTTATGTAGATAATATATATCCAACATTTGTCAATCCACGATTCGTAAAACCTATGGATTGCGATTTGATAAAAAAAATAGGTGAAAGTCATAAGACGATTATTGTTGTCGAAGAAGGTATTAAAAAAGGTGGATTTGGTGAAAGTGTAGAAACTTTTGTGTTAGAAAATAATATCAAGACGAAAGTTGTAGTGTTGGCTATTGAAGACAAATTCGTAGAACAGGGTGATATTGCATCACTTAGAGAGCAGATTGGAATAAGTTACAAAAATATATATGAAAAGGTAATGGAACAATATATATGAAAGAAAGATTAGATGTTTTGTTGGTAAAAAGAGGTTTGGCGCCTTCAAGAGAAAAAGCGAAAGCTATTATAATGAGCGGTATTGTTTTTGTAGACAATGAACGTGAAGATAAGGCGGGAACCACATTTGATGAAAAAGTTAATATTGAAGTAAGAGGCAAGACATTAAAATATGTTAGTCGCGGTGGATTGAAATTAGAAAAAGCTATGGATGAATTTGGTGTGCAGATAGAAGGTAAGGTTTGTATGGATGTCGGTGCTTCTACAGGAGGCTTTACAGACTGTATGCTTCAAAATGGAGCATTAAAAGTATATTCAGTAGATGTAGGTCATGGCCAGCTTGCATGGAAGCTTGTTCAAGATGAGAGAGTTATATGTATGGATAGAACGAATATCAGATATGTGACACCTGATATGATAGATGATGAACTTGATTTTGCATCTATTGACGTTTCATTTATATCATTAACTAAAGTTTTACAACCGGTTAAAAATTTACTAAAAAACGATGGGCAAATTGTTTGTCTTATAAAGCCACAGTTTGAGGCGGGACGTGAAAATGTTGGAAAAAAAGGCGTTGTGCGAGATAAAAAGATTCATGTTCAGGTTATTGATAAGGTTATTGAATATGCAAAATCCATAGGATTTAAAATCTTGAACCTTGAATTTTCTCCGGTTAAAGGACCTGAAGGTAATATAGAATATTTACTATATTTGCAAAATGCAGGAAATGAACCGATCGATGAAGAGAATGTAGTTGATGGTGTTATGGTAGTTGAAAATTCACATAACGTTTTGGATAAAAAATAATAAAGATAAAATTTGCAGGATAATTTATGTAATATCATTGACATAGAATGGAGATTTTATGAAAAAATTTTGTATAATTACTAATAGCTATAAGGATGAAAATAGTTATATAGCAGATAAAATCAGTCAGTATATTGTAAAAAAAGGTGGAGAATGTACAGTTTTAAACACTGTGGATTTGTCTACTGGAAAATACTGTGTTATTTTAGAAGAACAAGTTCCTTGCAATCTTGAATGTGTTATTACAATAGGTGGTGATGGTACACTTCTTCACGCAGCAAAAGACTTAGAAAAATTTGACGTTGTATTCATAGGTATCAACAAAGGAAAATTAGGTTTTATGGCAGAAATTTCTCTAGATAACATTGAGGAATCAATTGACAGGCTTTTAGCAGATGATTTTAATGTCGAATCAAGAATGATGCTTAGTGGTCAGGTTATCAGAAATGACAAGGTTGTTTATAAATCAAATGTTCTTAATGATATTGTTATACATAGAGGTGGAGATATAGCCATTTCAGATTTTGATGTTTATGTTAACGGATGTTTGCTTGGAAAATTTCAAGCTGATGGAATCATCCTGTCAACACCTACAGGTTCAACAGCTTATAATCTTTCGGCAGGTGGTCCTATTGCAAGACCGGACTCGAATATGATAATTCTGACTCCGATATGTTCACATTCTTTGGGAAATAGAAGCATTTTGTTGTCAAGAAATGACGAAATAGAAGTTATAATCGGCAAATCAAGAATGCCGGATTTTGAAAAACGAAAAATTTCTTTTGATGGAGATGGTAATTTTAATATTATTTCCGGAGACAGAATCAGGATATATGAAGCTGTAGAAACTACAGAAATCGCAAAATTAGATGAGGGAAGTTTTCTTCAGGTAGTGAAGAATAAATTAGGAGATAATTAATGAAAACGAAGAGACAGAGAAAAATTTTAGAATTGATTTCAGACTTTGATATTGATACACAGGAAGAACTGGCTTCTAAATTAGTTGAAAGTGGATTTACAGTTACTCAAGCGACAATTTCTAGAGATATTCGGGAATTGAATCTTACAAAAGTTGCTATAAAAGATGGAAAACAAAAATATTCGGTTCAGACTAATACTGATATTATATCTAATAGTAAATATATTCGTGTTTTAAATGATGGAATAATAACTATGGACACAGCTGGAAATATATTAGTTGTAAAAACAGTGGCCGGAATGGCTATGGCTGTTGCAGCTGCAATTGACGCAATGCATATAAAAGAAATTTTGGGTTGTATCGCAGGAGATGATACAATAATGTGTGTTGTAAAACATGCAGAAGAAATAAATAAAGTTAAAGAATATATTGTAAACTTTAAATAGTTTATAAAATATAAAAATAAGGAAAGGAGGAGAAAAGATGCTTTTAAATTTACATGTAAAGAATTTGGCTTTAATAGAGGAAGTGGATGCTAATTTTGGAAATGGACTTATAGTTCTTACAGGCGAGACTGGTGCAGGAAAGTCACTTATTTTAGGTTCAGTAAATATTGCCTTAGGAAATAAGGTATCTAAAGATATAATCAGACATGGATCTGAGTATGCTTTGGTAGAACTGACATTTTTAATTAATAAAAATTGTGCCAAACAATTAAAAAAGTATGATATTTATATGGAAGAGGATAATATAGTTACAGTTACAAGAAAAATTTATGAAGGAAGAAGTGTTTCAAAAATTAATGGAGAAACTGTAAATGTAAAAACGTTAAAAAATGTTATGGCATTGTTAATTGATATACATGGACAGCACGATCATCAATCTTTGTTATATACAAAAAATCATTTAAATATATTAGATAAATATGCTCATGAAGATATTTTTGCATTAAAAGAAAAAATAAAATCAGAATATACAAGATATAATAAGTTAAATAAAGAATTAGAAGAGTTTAATATTGATGAAAGCATAAAAACAAGAGAAATCGAGTTTGCGACTTATGAAGTAAATGAAATAAATGGAGCAAATTTGAAGATTGACGAAGATGCCATATTAGAAGATGAATTTAAAAAAATATCTAATAGTGAAAATATTGTTTCTGGACTTTCGAGTATCTATAACACATTGAGTTATGAAACAGCCGGTGGTCTTGGAGATATAATAAATAAGGCTGTAATGGATATAAATGGAATAAAAAATATTGATGAAAATGTAGAACAGTTCCAAAGTATGCTTTACGACATTGACACACTTTGTCGTGAATTGACTTCGCAGATTTATGATTATAATAACCAGATGGAATTCAATCCGGTTTATGCAAAAGAAGTAGAAGATAGATTAAATATTATCAATAGGTTAAAAATAAAATATGGCAATACTATTGAAGAGATATTAGCTTATAAAGATGAAAAAGAAAGTTATCTTGAAAAACTTAACAATATGACAGAAGAAATGGAAAAAATAAAAAATGAAATTTCGAATGTTGAAGATACGTTAAAAGAATTATGTGAAAAATTATCAGAAAAAAGAGCAGTGGCAGCTATTGAACTTGAAAAAATTGTGAAGCGGGCGTTGATTGATTTAAATTTTATTTCTGTAGAATTTAAAATTCAAATTAATAGAAAAGAATGTTTTTCGGATAATGGATTTGATGATGTAGAATTTTTAATTTCCACTAATCCCGGAGAACCGGTCAAACCATTAGCTAAGGTTGCATCGGGTGGTGAATTATCAAGAATAATGCTTGCCATAAAATCAATTCTTGCAGCTGAGGATGAAATTGACACATTAATTTTTGACGAAATTGATACAGGTATAAGTGGAAAAACAGCTAATATGGTTGCAGAAAAAATGGCAAAAATAAGTAGAAATCATCAGGTTATATGTATTTCTCATTTGTCACAAATAGCTGCAATGGCAGATAGTCATTTTCTGATAAAAAAATCTGCAAATGACAATTCAACGACAACTTCCATATTGAAGCTTAATCGTGAAGAATCTATAAAAGAGCTTGTAAGAATTAACGGTGGAAGTGAGATTACAGAGGCTGGAATTATTCATGCAGCTGAAATGAAAGATATGGCAGATAGAACAAAAAGTAACTTGGTTTAATTAAATTATATTACACATATTAAGAAGGAGGACGAAAGTTTTCCTTCTTTTTTTAACGGATAGAATCTTAAGACTGCATAGCGATTTTGGTGATTAAATATAAAGTGAAAGAGGTATGGTTATGGGTAAGAAAAGATATAGGAATATATTAATAACATCTATATTTATAGCAGTGGTTGTTATTATGTTTTCTTCTGTTCTTTATATAAAAGATAAGCTTCCAAATATAATATTTATTAATGAAAATCAAAGTACAAATTATAATTTTTCATTGCCTGTTTCATTAAATATTGAAAGTAAAAATAATTTAAGATTAAATGGAAAAAATATAATTAATTCTAGCACTAAAGGTGAGTATAAAGGAAAATATAAGCTTTTTGGATTCGTATCAGTTAAAAATACAAAAGTGAAAGTTATAGCCAAGCAACAGGTATATCCAGTCGGTCTTCCAGTCGGGCTTTATTTGAAAACACAGGGAGTAATGGTAATTGATGAAGGTGTGATAGAAAACTCCAAAGGTATTTTTACATGTCCGGCAAGAGATTTAGTAAAAGAAGGAGACTATATTACAGAATTTAACGGTATTTTAGTTAGTAATAAAGAGCAATTAACATATCTTATAAATGAAAATAAGGAAAAAGAGATAGAGCTGACATTAAGACGTGGAGAAGAGAAAAGAAAAGTGAAAGTCATGCCGGTAAAAGGAAAAGATGGAAAATATTATTTAGGAATATGGGTTAGAGATGATTCTCAGGGGATTGGAACAGTAACCTTTATAACAGAGGACAATAGGTATTCAGCTCTTGGCCATGGAATAAGTGATATAGATACCGGAAAATTGTTATCATCTTATAACGGAACAATTTACAAAGCAAATATATGGGGAATTAGAAAAGGAAAAAAAGGAACACCTGGTGGATTATGTGGTTCAATTGAATATAATTCAGAGAATATAATTGGAAATATAATCCAAAATACAACAACTGGATTATATGGAAATATGGATAAAAAAATAATATCAGGATATGGGATAAAAAAGATGGAAATAGGTTTACAGTCGGAGGTAAAAAAAGGTAATGCTCAAATACAATTTATAGTAGATGGGAAAGTCAATAACTATAGGGTTAAAATAGAAGAAATTAACTCGAATACAAAGGAAAAGAATATGATAATCAAAGTGACCGATAAAAGATTAATAGAAAAAACAGGAGGTATAGTTCAAGGAATGTCCGGCAGTCCGATTTTGCAGAACGGGAAGATTGTGGGAGCAGTGACGCATGTGTTGGTTAATGATCCGACACGGGGGTATGGCATATTTATTGAAAATATGCTGGAGCATTGAGCCATGCAGTGGGACGAGAAAAAGACTTCTGGGAAGTTTACTTACCATGAAGTCTTTTTTGAAGTACAAATATACGGCGAAAGCCGTACATGAGCAAGAAGCGAAGCGGATTGCGAATGCTGCAT
>CAYWUE010000032.1:0-22096 GCA_964461415.1 uncultured Eubacterium sp. | reverse complement strand
TAGAGAGGAAGAATCAGATTATGCAGCAATTATCAGATGAAAACAGTCTTGGAACAGCAAAAGTAACAAGCCTGATTGCAAAATATGCATTCCCGGCGATTATGGCAAATCTTGTGGGTGCATTTTATAATATTGCAGACCAGATATTTATCGGTCAGAAACTCGGAACAATGGGAAATGCAGCTACCAATATTGCGTTCCCTTTAACGATACTTATGGCATTTTGTAACGCAATGTTTGGAAGCGGCGGTGCATCACAATTCACTTCTAAATAAATTGGAGAAAAATCAAAAGAGTACGAAATTAATTATTACGTCAGCTCTGGTTCTTTTTGTGACGTTCTGTGCGTTATTGTTTTTGTATTTGTATGCATCACGAATGTTTTCGAAAATGTTCTATTCGCCTGGCGGATGGATTTCTGTATACGATATACCAGGACCAAAGATAACAGATTTGCCAATACTGTTTCTGGTTGTGCCATTGTTGTATGATATTGCAATTATTTGTAATATTATGCGTGGGTTAAAATCCCAAATTGCTCATACAGTATATTTTAGTGTATTTGTTATCATGACAATAGCACTTTGTCTCTTACATCTTAATCGTATAAAGGCAGCTAACATAGTATGGGCACTTTATATCATTGTAGTTCCTATTTCTTTGGTTACTAGTGTAATTACTTATTTGCGTAACAAAAAAAGATTATTTACTTTTCTTTCTGCTAGTCTAGTTGGTGTTGTGGGTTATGTTTATACCACAGATATGAATAATATAAAATTCATGCCTGCAGGGAATGAAAACGCTAAACAGTCAAATGAGCGAAACACAGCTGTAAACCAAATCAGAATAACGACAGAATACATAAACTTGCGCATGTCACCTTCGTCAAAGACAGAGATTATAGGAAAAGTTTTTGAAGATGAAGTATATACGGCACTGGAAATTGTAAAAACCGAGGAATATATATGGTATAAGATCCGAACAACTTTTGGCGATGAAGGATATCTTGCATCAGGAGAGCGTAATGACTACGTGGAGTATTTACAAGCAGAGCAATGAGAAAAATGCGCGAATGCAGTAAATTATTTAAAAGAGTTTGATGTAAAGTTATGGTTCTATCATGGTTCTAAAATTTTCAACAACCACAAATAACCCACCCAAAATCAAATAATACAAACATCAAACACCACAAAATACAACCTACTGGAATCTAATTCCATTCCCGTCGAAGCGTGAAGGTGGTAGAACAGTAGGTTCAGGTAGGGAAAGTTATATGGTTAAACTCAGACATTTTGAAAGTATGGATGCACAAGAATTACAACGCATGAAATGGACAAATTATTCTGTTGAGAATATTATAAATATGATTAGTGAATGGAATAAATTAAATTTTAATGGAAAATATTTTGAGATGTTTGCAATTATAAGATTGCATCAGGCATTGGATTATGAAACGGATGGGTATGTATACAAAAATAAAAAAAGATAACGATGTTTTGATTTATTTAAAATCGCTAAAAATTGAGTTGATAAATATTTAATTAATTGGAAGAGTAAAGATGGTTAAGATTGAAGGCAAAACATTGGGATTTACAGATGATTGGAAAGAATTATTATCTGAAAATCAAGTAAATTTATAAAGATTCTGTTACATAATGAACTTATGTGCATAAAATATATTACAAGCTAATCTAGCTTTAATTTATACAATTTATGCATGGAGGAATTTATGGCTACGTTTACAAATCAGGCAACACTAAGATACAATGGAAACATTATCAATTCTAACATTACAACAGGTGAATTGCTAGAGGTTTTGGCAGCTACAAAAACAGCGGTTACAAAAACTTATAAACAAGGAAGCGATATAACTTATGTTATCAATATTGTGAATTCAGGTTCAGTTGCATATACAGGTTTGACAATTACGGACAATTTGGCTGCATATGTATTTGGTATAGGTGATTTGATTCCATTAGACTATGTAACTGGCAGTGTGAAATATTATATTAATGGTGTTTTGCAATCGGATTTGACAGTTGAAACAGATACAGATTTGGTTATCAGTGGAATTACGGTTCCTGCAAATGGTGTTGTGACAATTATATATGTGGCAAGAACAAATCAGTACGCACCGCTTGAAATTGAAAGTCAGCTTACTAATACTGCTGTTATCAGCGGCGATAGTATTACTAATATTACTGTAACAGAGACGGTCACACCTGAGAATGGTGCACAGCTTACAATTAATAAAAGTATGAGTCCAACAACGATTACTGAAAATGGAAGATTAACTTACACATTTGTTATTCAAAATAGTGGTAATACTGCAGCTTTAGTTGCAGATAATGTTATTGTGACAGATACCTTTAATCCTATTTTGAAAAATATTACGGTAACTTATAATGGAGAAACATGGACAGAACAGACTAATTACACTTATTCAGAGACTACAGGTTTTTTTTCGACGGTTGTCGGACAAATAACTGTTCCAGCGGCTACTTATACTCAGGATTCGACGACAGGTGAGTGGATAGTTGAACCGGGTGTTAGCGTAATTGTAGTTTCAGGTACAGTATAAAGGATTATTTCTTGCACAAACCAGCTTATACGTGGTACAATTAGCCGCAGATAAGCTGGTTTTTACATAATTGGAAATGATTACAGTAAATATGATAGGAGGCACTATGAAGCAGACATTAAAAACAAAAGAGATAACAATTTTAGCAATGTTTATTGTTCTAGATATTATATTAACTAGATTTTTAAGTGTTAATATGTGGAATATTCGAATTGGATTTGGTTTTTTACCAACTATTATGGTAGCGCATATGTATGGAACAAAAACTACCATGATTGAATGTGGTGTGGCTGATATTATCGGGGCTATTTTATTCCCAACAGGAGCTTTTTTTATAGGATTTACCATATCAGCTGTGGTTAGCGGAGCAATATGGGGACATTTTCTATACAAAGAATTTAGTATTAAAAAACTTATCATTGCAATTATTGTAGAAAAAATAGTATGTACTTTGCTTATAACCTCGATTAGTATTTCGATTTTGTACGGAACGCCGTTGGTACCCGTTATGATAGCAAGGATTGGACAAATTCTTTTGGTATCAGTATTTGAATTGATACTGATTCCGTTTGCAATAAACAAAATTTGTGTAATATTTTTTAAGAAAGGAATGTTATAAAGATGAACAATAAAACAGTTTTAATTACAGGGGCAAGTTCAGGTATTGGTATGGAATTTGCAAGGGTATTTTCTAAAATGGGCTACAGACTTATTTTGACAGCTAGAAGAAAGGAACGATTAGAAAATTTAAGTAATGAACTTGGAACATCATGCAGAATTGTAACTGCTGATTTGTCAAATGAAGAAGAATGTTATAGATTTCTTGATGAAATAGCTGATGAAAAAGTTGATATTTTCATTAATAATGCAGGTTTTGGAGCGTGTGGAAATTTTCAGGAGACTGATTTAAAAAAAGAAATATCAATGATTGATTTGAATATAAAGGCTATGCATATTTTGTTTAAAAATATGGTTACAAAAATGAAGAAGCAAAATAGTGGAAGAATACTGAATGTGGCGTCTTCTGCAGGATTACTTCCGGCAGGACCTTATATGGCAACATATTATGCAACAAAATCTTATGTTGTAAGCATAACAAAAGCAGTTGCACAGGAATTAAAGGAACAGAAAGCAAATGTTTATGTAAGTGCATTGTGTCCGGGACCGGTTGATACGGAATTTAACGAGAATGCGGATGTAATATTTGCGCTTAAGGGAATTACACCGCAGTTATGTGTTAAGGAAGCTGTTGAGGGAATGAAAAAGAAAAAGGTCATTATTGTTCCGTCGCTTAAAATGAGGGTAGCAATTTTTAGTCAAAAATTGGTTCCAGCTTCATTGCTTATGAAAATTGTTGCAAAACAGCAAAAAAAGAAAACTAAATAATTAATTATTAATTAAATCTGTGAAAATAATATTTCTAAAATTGCACTATGTAGGTGAAATGTGTTGATTAAGTGCGTGATTTGAAATGAACGTTTGTGATTGACTTTGAACGAAAATGACGATATTATGATTGTAACAACAAGCGGTGAAAGGAGATAAGGTATGATTTATACTGTAACATTTAATCCTTCCCTTGACTATATTGTTTCCGTTGATGATTTTAAGATGGGGCTAACAAATCGTACAAGTTCAGAGTTAATCCTTCCCGGAGGAAAAGGAATTAACGTATCGACGGTATTAAGGAGTCTGGGGTATGACAGCACAGCCTTTGGGTTTGTAGCTGGATTTACGGGAGATGAAATTGAAAAAAGATTATGCAGTATGGGTTTAATGACAGATTTTATTCAGATTAAAGAAGGCATTTCAAGAATTAATTTAAAGCTTAAGTCTATTGATGGCACAGAAATCAATGGTGCAGGACCAATAATATGTGAAGAAAAAGTTGAAGAGCTTATGAAGAAAATTGACAGGTTGAAGGATGATGATGTTCTTATACTTGCAGGAAGCATTCCAACTACAATGAGCAGTGATATTTATAAAAAAATATTAAAAATGCTTGGAGATAGAAACATTTTGACCGTAGTAGATGCAACAAAAGAATTACTTATGAATGTATTAGAATTTCATCCATTTTTAATAAAACCTAATAATCATGAGCTTGGAGAAATATTTGATGTAGAACTAAAAACAAGAGAATCCGTTGTTCCTTATGCTAAGAAATTACAGAAACTTGGAGCGAGAAATGTTCTAGTTTCTATGGCAGGAGAGGGAGCTGTTTTAGTTTCTGAAAAAGAAGAAGTATTTGAACTTCGGGCACCTGATGGAAAATTGATTAACGGAGTAGGAGCAGGAGATTCAATGGTAGCGGGATTTGTTGCCGGATGGCTTGACAAAAAGGATTATGAACATGCATTTCATATGGGAGTAGCGTGTGGTAGTGCCAGTGCTTTTTCAGAAAATCTAGCAACGAAGGAAGAAATTGAGAATGTATATAATCAGATTATTGGAGGAAAAGGTCTATGAGAATCACAGATTTATTAGATAAAAGAAGTATTTCATTAACAGCTAATCCAAAGACAAAAAAAGAAGCATTAGATCAGTTAGTAGATTTGATGTGTAATAGTGGAAAAATTAATAATAGAGAAGAATATCTAAAGCAGGTATATGCAAGAGAAGAAGAAAGCACAACAGGAATAGGTCTAGGTATTGGAATTCCACATGGGAAATGTGATGCTGTTGACAAGCCGGGACTTGCTGCGATGGTTGTAAAAGGTGGAGTGGATTTTCAGGCGTTAGATGAGGAACCGGTATACCTGATTTTTTTGATTGCAGCGCCTAATACGGAGGATAATATTCATCTTAGTGTATTAAGTAAGTTGTCAGTTATGCTTATGGATTCAAATTTTACAGAATCTTTAAAAAATGCAAAAACTGTTGATGAATTTATTGATATAATTGATTGTGCAGATGATGAAAAGAAAAATATTGATGAAAGATTTTCTTTATCTGACGAAAAGGAAAATAATGGAATAAAAATTTTGGCAGTAACATCATGTCCAACAGGTATAGCACATACTTATATGGCAGCGGAAGGTCTCGAAACAGCAGCAAAGGAAAAAGGATGTTCTATAAAAGTTGAAACCAGAGGTTCTGGTGGGGCAAAAAATGTTTTGTCTGAAAAAGAAATAGAGGAAGCAGACTGCATTATTGTAGCAGCAGATGCCAAAGTTCCAATGGAAAGATTTAATGGCAAAAAAGTTATTGAATGTCAGGTCTCAGATGGAATAAGTAAGGCGGACGAGCTTATTGAAAAGGCAATATCAGGGGATGTTTTGATATATAAGTCAGGTTCAGAAGAAACTAAAACACAGAAAAATACTAGTCAGAAAAGTATTGGGCATCAAATTTATTCACAACTTATGAATGGTGTTTCACATATGTTGCCATTTGTGGTTGGCGGTGGTATTTTGATAGCGTTAGCTTTTTTAATTGACGGATTAAGTGTTGATTTAAATGCACTTTCAGCAGAGCAGCGTAGCAATTTTGGAACCATTACACCTGTTGCGGCAATGCTTAAAAGTATTGGTGGCACAGCTTTTGGATTTATGCTTCCTGTCCTTGCAGGTTTTATAGCTATGGCAATTGCTGACAGACCGGGATTGGCTGTTGGTTTTGTGGGAGGCATGATTGCAGCAAATGGAAAATCAGGTTTCCTTGGAGCATTGGTAGCAGGTTTTGTAGCAGGTTATTTTATTATTGTACTAAGAAAGTTATGTGATAAATTACCTGAAGCGTTAGAAAAGATTGCGCCTGTTCTTATTTATCCGGTAGTTGGTACGCTGGTTATTGGCATATTTATGATGTATGTTGTTGAACCTATTATGGGTGGAATTAATATGGGGCTTAACAGTGGCTTAGAAGAAATGGCAGATACCAGTAAAGTGTTATTAGGTCTGGTCCTTGGAGGAATGATGGCAATTGACATGGGAGGTCCATTCAATAAGGCATCTTATGTGTTTGGTGTGGCTCAGATTGCAGCAGGAAACTATGATATTATGGCAGCTGTTATGATTGGTGGTATGGTTCCGCCTTGTGCTATCGCATTAGCAACATTATTATTTAAAAACAAATTTACTAAGGAAGAAAGACAGGCAGGACCTACTAACTTCATTATGGGACTTGCATTTATTACAGAAGGAGCTATACCTTTTGCAGCATCTGATCCATTACATGTTATTCCTGCTTGTATTGCCGGTTCAGCAGTTGCAGGAGCTTTGTCAATGGCATTTAAGTGTACATTAATGGCACCTCATGGTGGAATCTTTGTTTTTCCGGTAGTTGGTAATGGATTGATGTATTTTGTATCATTAGTTATAGGAACAGTGATTTCAGCTGGATTATTAGGAATGTTAAAAAAGAAAATTGATTAACTTTAAGGGGCACATTGTGCCCCTAATACTTATTTATAAAATATGGGAGGAAAAATGTTAACAGAGCAGAGACAGAAATTGTTATTAGAACTGGTAAATAAAAAGAAAAGCATAACTGTAACGGAAGCTAGAGAGGTCTTTAATGCTTCGGAATCTACAATAAGAAGAGATATTAGTGCTTTGCATAATGCAGGGAAACTTACAAAGGTTTTTGGAGGTGCAATTGCAAATGAAAATACTTTGATTACGGAAGAACCTTCAGTAGAGCAAAAAGTGGAAAAAAATAAAGAAGAGAAAATGAAAATTGCAAAATATGCAGCAGATCTGATTAATGAAGATGATTTTATATATTTAGATGCAGGAACAACCACAGGATATATGCTTAATTATATTGAAAATAACGGAGCAGTTTTTGTAACTAATGCTATAAGTCATGCAAAAAGGCTGGCAGGTCAAGGGAACAAGGTTATTCTTATTGAAGGAGAACTAAAGTGGACAACGGAAGCTTTGATTGGCAGCTATGCTGTATCAGCTTTGTCAAAGTATCATTTTACTAAGGGCTTTTTTGGAGTAAATGGAATAACAAAAAAAGCAGGATTTACAACTCCTGATATTAATGAAGCATTGGTAAAAAATAAAGCAATGGAGCAATGCAGTAAATGTTACATTCTAGCAGATGATTCTAAATTTGACAAAATAAGTCCGGTAACATTTGGAAGTTTTGAAAAGGCAAAAATTATAACAAATAGAGATATTACACAATATAACCAGTCTAAACAGTTGATTGTAGTTAAATAAAACCTTTTAGGATTAAAAATAAAATTCTAAAGGGTTTTATTTTTTTATAATATTAATTTTTTTTGAAAAATACTGTTACATAAAAATATTGACAACAAAAACTATATGTGATAATATCACATTACCAAAAGGAAGTAACATACGATATGAATAAATACAATCATAATAAGTAACATTTCGAATGGTTTTATTTTCAGAAATTTATAAGCGTACATAAATATGAGAATGAAATGCCACCATATTTTAAACTTTGTATATTATCTTAGACAGTCATAATTTATACGGGTTATCTTCTTTTGGAATAAATTTGAAAGGAGGATGGGTCATGGATATTTTTTTGCAGGAACATGGTAAGACAGTGTTTGTCGCAGTATGCATTCTTTTGCTAGTTGGAGTTGCGTATGTGATAGGTCCGGTTATTAGCGACGCGGTACAAAATGTAGTAAGTAGTTATACAAAATCGGTAACATTTGATTCAATTGCAGGAAAGATTCCGACAGGAGAGTAGACAAAGTAGGGATAGCAAAAAATAACAGAAGATAGTGTCAACTGACGTATGAAAAAAAGATAGTAAAATAACAGAATGGAAGGGGATATATATGAGGAAACTTTCGTTACCGGATAAGGCATTTGGTCAATTATTAAAATATATTAGAGACGATAATATAACAGATATTAATTGGAGTCAGGGATTATGGGTTAATGATTTAAAAAGAGGAAGGTATAAAATTGATGGCTTTCTGTTGGATGATAATTTTATTCAGCAATTTTATACAAGAATAAGTAATTTGATGAATGTACAGTTTAATAAGAATAATCCATTATTAGAAGCGGAAACTGACAATTTAAGAATTTCGATTTTGCATGATTTTGTGACAAATACCGGAATTAGTATAAGTATTAGAAAAACACCTGCAGTTAGAAGAATTAAAAGAGAAAATATAATTGAAGATAATTATTGCAGCATTGATATTGATAAGTTTATGGAAAATGCAATAAAAGCACATTGTACAATTATAGTAGGTGGGTTGCCGGGGGTAGGAAAAACTGAGTATGTAAAATATTTAACGGGATTTATACCGGAATATGAAAGAGTTTATACTATTGAGGATAATTTAGAATTAAGATATTCAGCTATTAATCCGGGAAAAGATTGTGTAGAAATTAAAATAAGTGAAACGTTTGGATATGAGGATGCACTTAAGGCTAGTAAACGACAGTTGCCTACATGGGTATTGCTGGCTGAAGCAAGAGGAAAAGAAGTAAAATATTTGTTGGAAAATATTTCAGCAGGAGTTCATTGTCTTACAACCATTCACCTTGATGATGCCAGTAAAATCCCCGACCGTTTAAGAAACATGGGACAAAATATTAATGAAAATGATGTATATTCTTTCGTTGATTTGGGAGTTCAGATTAGGTCAATTGTAAAAGAAGGAGAAAAAATAACAAGACAGATTGCACAGGTTATTTGTTTGTCGCGAGACAATGAGGTTAACAATAAAACAATGATATACGAAGATGGAAGAATTTTAACGACTGATTTGCCTGAGGATATTAAGAGAAAGTTTAAATTAGCAGGAATAGATAATCCTTTTGTATAGTAAGTAGTAGTGTGTGAAAAATTAATAAGTATTATTTTGGCAGTAAATATAAGAGAAAATGAAAAGTATAGTGTAATTTAGATAGTGTGAATTGATATATGGAACAGTGGCAAAAAGAAAAAGACTGTAATTTAGAGGCAGGATAAGATATGGAAACTATTAAATATAGTGGGAGGAAAATTGCTTGATAAATATTAAAAATCTGATTAAAGCAGTTGTGGGTATTGTACTTGTATGCCTGATTTATAAATTAAAAATAGGATTTATTGTTTTGTGTGGTTTTACAGTGGTCGCTGCTATGACCATTCTGTATAATGAAGAGGAAAAAAAACGAAAATATTCAAATAAGTTAAACGATACAATTTTATATTTGGAACAGATGATATACTCCTTTAAAAAACAACCTAAAATTAGAGTGGCATTAACTGATGCACAAAAGGTTAGTTCATCTCAAATGAAAGAGGTGATTGAGGAAGCAGTTGTTAATATTGATTCTAATACGACGAAGGACATATATGGAGCTGCCTTAGAAATAATTGAAAAGGAATATAGTTGTGGAAGAATAAGGTCATTACATAAGTTTATCAAAAAGATTGAAAGTAATGGTGGAGAATATGAAACATACATAAATATTTTGCTAGAGGATATAAAGAATTGGAGCGATAGAACATTGTCTTTTATAAAGAGTGTTGAGAGAACAAAGAGAAATGTATTTATTTCGATTTTGACAACTTTAATTACCTGCGGATTTATGGCGTATTTAATTCCAAAAGATTATAAATATACCGACAATATTGTATATCAAATTAGTTCGACAATCCTAATTATGGCTATGGTTTTTACGGTAGTGATAGTTATAAAAAAATGGAATTTAGATTGGTTAAAAGAAGAGAATGTATTATCTGAAAATATGATAATTAAATATTATGGGATTGTGGAAAAGGGATACATCAATATGAGTGATTTAAGTTTTATGGAAAAATTTAACTACAAAAACATAAAAAAGAGAGTAGAAAGAGAAATTTATAAGGCTTTCCCAGATTGGATAAGAGATGTGGCTATTAATTTACAAAATGATACGGTGCAGTCAGCTATAGAATCATCATATGAAGAAACACCGTTTATTTTAAAAAGACCAGTAAGAAAATTGCTGATAGATTTTGAAAAATATCCAGTAGGAATAGAGCCATATAATAATATGCTAAAGGAATTTGATTTACCGGATTTAAAATCATCTGTAAAAATGTTTTACGCAATAAATGAATTAGGAAAGGAGCAGTCTACAAAACAGATAGGTGCAATTATAGACAGGAATAATAAAATATCAGGTTTGACAGAGCAGATGAAAAATAATGACAAAATAGGAATGGCTACATTATATTCTGTGATACCTATGCTATTAGGTGTAGTAAAAATAATAATTGATATGATGCTTATGATATTGGTATTTACCACGTCTATTGGAAAGGTGGTAGGATGAAACTTTTATTATCGGAATCAGGACAGTGTTTAGTATATGGAATAATATATGTAGCATTAATAATGCAGTTTTATAAAATACTAGTAAGTGTTACAGGTTAGGTTTGCATAGCTTTTAGGATGAGCCAGGAAAGGAAAGGGTACTGTATGGATGAATTTGTATCGGAACATGGTGGTGCGATTGTAAGTGGCATAGTTGCAGTTACAATGATTGGAATAGTGCTAATGGTGGTTAATGCCCTTGGCAATATGGATATGTACGAAATGACAAATATAATTGGAGGCTAAATGGAGATATTTTTAGAAGAACATGGGGAAAGTATTTTGTACGGAATTATCGGAATTATTATGGTTCTTGCAGTATGTGTGGTTATAAATAAAGGGATATTAATAAGGTTGCCTGATTATAAAAATGAAGTTAGTTTGAATAATAAAAAGCATATTGAAAAATTGAAGGATAAAGGACCTAAAATAATCGCTGATGAAGTGATATACGCAGAGTTCGATAATGAAAAGTTTAACTGTATGGATTATATAAAGGCAATAGACTATGAAGGAAATGATATCAGTGACAAAATGGTGGTATATGGGAATTATGATATTCATAAAAAGGGATTGTATAAACTAAAATGTAAGGTTGTAGCGGGGCATAATCTTGCATGTGTTAAATATGTAAATATTATAGTGGAATAAAGGTGAAAAATATGAGATTGGCGATAGAATTATTTACTATGACTATAGTTATAACGCTTAGTGGCTTGTTATTTGCCTCTATGATAAGTAGTAGTAATCAGGTAGAAGATGCGAGAGATTACTATAATACAGTGATTAACAGAATAGAGGATAGTTATTGTAACAGCGAGGTGATAAATGAGTGTATAAGTGAGGCCATAAGCAAAGGATATGAACTAAAAGTAACGGATGTATCGATGTATGATGACTGTCAGAGCAGACTAGTGATTTTAACATACCAGGTAAGATTTCCTATAATGAATATATTAAAAAAGGATAATAAGAAACAGGCGGTAATAGAAGGATATGCGGGATAGAATAAAAATTATTATTTTAACGACAATATTAAGTTTAATGTATTGTGCCACTGTATTTGGATATAGTGGAAATGGAACTTCAAAAAAACCTTATGTTGTATCTAGCGAAAGTGATTTAAAGACAGTACTGGAAGAAAAAAGTGCAAATAGTAATGTGTATGTAAAAATAAATGATACCATAGGTATAAAAAAGACTATCAACGTAAAAAAAGGAAGGTTTATTATTTATGCTGGTGGTGAGGACCAGATAATAACTAGAAGTTCTTCTAAGAGTGCAGATATAAATGATCAAAAAAATCCGGGATATTGTATGAAAATATCAAGTGGAGCAAGTGTATCTGTTGGGACTAAGGGAGATTATTATATTATATTAGGAGGGAATAAAGCTAAACTAGATGGTATAAAGATGTCCGGATGGCTAAGGGTTGAGAATGGTGGAAGCTTTTCTTTAGGAGAAAAGGGAAAAATTAGAAATTGCAATAGCAATGAGACAGATAGAGGAAGTCCTGTTTTGTCTAATGGTACCATTAATATAAGTGGAGAAATCTATAGCTGTGAAGGTTATAATGGTGGGGCAATAAAAAACTATGGTGGAACTCTTAATATAAAAAATGGTGCAAAAATCAGGGATTGTTCTTCAAAAACTGAAGGTGGTGCAATTTATAATGCAAATGGCGGAAAAGTTATAGTGAATGGAGCTCAAATTTATAATTGTACAGCAATGGATGAAGGTGGTGCTATATTTTCAAAGGATTCGTCAAGTGAATGTAATGTGTTATCAGGGAGTATATATGGAAACAAATCAGGTCAGACTGCAGGGGCGATTTTTTCGGGATATGGTGCAACCTTAAATATTGGAAATAATAGTACGGGACCATCAATATATAATAATGAAGCGGGTGAAAGTGGTGGTGCAATAAGATGTAATGGAGGAGTTGGAGACAATGCCGGAGGAATTTCATGTTTTTACAGGGGATCTATAACAGGAAACACATCAGGAAAAAATGGTGGTGCAATATCTTGTGGTGGAGCAGGGAAGAATGCTATATCAAAATTATACGTTGCAAATATGGTAATTAATAGTAATAGTTGTGAAAAAGCAGGCGGGGGGATATGGATTGCTGCAAGTATAGTCGGAACTGCAACAACAGAGGTTAAAATATTAAATTGTGAAATAAAATTAAATGTAAGTAAATATCATGGTGGTGGAATATATAATGAAGGAAACATATATCTTGACAATAATAAAATAGAAAATAATATAACTGATACTTGTGGGGGCGGAGTACATATAAAAGATACAGGTACGGTTAGATTGGTGTCGGGTACAATTACCGGTAATAAAACTGAAAAAAGAACGGTAAATATTGGTGTTTATGTCAATGGTAAATTTAAAATAAGCGATTCGGCAATTGTTGATACTAGCAATGTAGTTTATCTGCCTAAAGGAAAATATGTAGAAACTGTTGGAAAATTAAATCAGAATTATAATCATATAGCAAAGTTAGAATCAGCTGATAAAAGCAATGGAACTAAATTGGTATATGTGAATTATAGTGGTGGTACTGCTGAAAGAGAGTTGTACCAAGTAGGAAATGGGGAGGATGAGTATACACAAAAATCGGTGAAAAAGCGTTTCACAGCACTTGGATTGTCGAATAGTCAGTTGCTTAGAAGTGGGAAAATGGTGTCATCTATTGGAGATAAATGGATAATAATAAGTGAAAAATATTTGATTACATATAATTCAAACACGACAGATAGTGTAACAAATATGCCAGAGAGTCAAATAAAATTTTGGAGTGAGGAGGTAAAAATAAGTGATAAAGTACCGTTAAGAAAAATGTATACGGTAAATGAAGGAAAACACTGGAATACATTATCAAACGGAAATGGAACAAAAATCGCTTCAAATACTACATATAAAACAAACGCTTCAGTAATCCTATATGCTCAGTGGCAGAAGGCAGAACCTACACAAATATTTATAACAACAAGGGACAGATATTATATAAAAAAACAAAATATACAATTGAGTGCAGCGGAAATTTTGAAAAAGGTTGTTATAAAAGATGAGGTAGAAAGTGGATATAATTATAAAATAAACATAGTAGAGATATGGGAAAACGAGAATAAACTTATAGTAGAAGCTATGGACATACAGCCTGAGAATTATATAAGCACACAGGAAATTAAGGAATATAAAATAAAAATTCATACAGAGACAAAAAATCAGGATGTAGAATCAACCGGAGAGTTTAAGGTGTATATAATAGATGAAGCAGCAGATATAGGAACGGTTAGGTTTATAAGTCAACAATATCTATACACATTAAATAACAATTCAAAATGGAATCAGAAACTAAAAACTACACTGATAGAATCATTAGCAAAAACAAATGGTCAGGGAAAATATAAAATTAAATATACAGCAAAACAGCTTAAGGAAATAAAAGAAGAGGTAAGAAGAAATAATTACAAAATAAAGATAGAAGAATAAAGGACGGTAAATAATTGAAGCAGATAATAACTACAGTAGGACTTATGGTAGTGGTAACTATAACTGCAATGATAATACTTTCAGTTGAGGGAAGAGAAATTCGAAAGGATGAATTAAATAGAGCAGTTTCTACATCAGTAAAAAAAACGGTCAAGGATAGTCAGATAAATAATCAGAAAATAATCAAATCAGATGAAGAGATGATTGAATATTTTATTCAAGTTATGAGCATAAATATATCAGGTAAGGAAGATATGGAAATAGAAGTGATGGATGCAGACTATAAAGAAGGAATGTTAGATGTACTTGTTACAGAAAAATATAAACATCTAAACGGAAAAGAGGGAGAAATATCTGTGAGAAAGTGCGCAATAGCTGAATAAGAACTACAAACCATCTAAACCACCGCATGTACCAAAAGGTATACGGTGGTTTTTTGTATTTGAATATTTTCAAGCAGAACGTTTGTTAGTGAAGGGGAGCATTATTTATGCAGTTAAATAGGACGGGTGCTAACCTCACCGGAATGAAGCCATTCTTCAGAACCATCTTCATAACGAACCTTTAAATGACAGTCTTTATTAATATCTAATGCAAGAGCATTTTTAACACATTTATTAGAAATAACACTAATATTTTTGCCTAAAATCATAGAACGTTTAACGTATTCATCAAAGTAGGCTTTGTCATGAAAAGAGTGATAATAGTCCATAAAATAATTGAGAAGATTAGAAACTAATAGGTTTTGTTTGTTACCACATTCATCAAAAGATTTAAAAATCGTAGTGGCAATATTAGAAAGCCCCGTTGGGAAATCATCCTTAGGAGGACATAAATTAATGCCTATACCAACAATGACATAATTAAGTTTGTTAGTTTTAATATTAAAGTCACCTTCTGTAAGAATTCCACAGACCTTCTTGTTATCAATATAAATATCATTGACCCATTTTATGAGCGCTTTTTTGTCAGATACGTCTTCAATGGCTTTTGCTGTAGCTACAGCGGCAGCAGTTGTTAGAAATAGAGCTTCGTTTGCCAAAAAATCAGGCCTTAATAAAATACTAATATAAAGACCGGAATTAGCAGGTGAAAAAAAGCTCTTTCCCATGCGTCCGCGTCCGTTAGTCTGTTCTGTGGCAATGATAACAGTATCCTCTAAAATTCCATTCTTAGCCTTATCTCTTAAAAGAGAATTTGTGGAAGAAACTCTATCATATAACTCAATTCTAAAAGGATAATTCAAAAATTTGCAAATATCTTCTACAGATAAAAAATTATTCTTCATAAAAATCTCCATTCCGCCGCCTTTAGTCGGAGGCACAAATAGTAATGAAATTTTTTGATTTTCAATCTAAATATCTAATTAAAATAATAGCTAAATTATAACACCAATGCATTTCAATATACAACTGGAAAAAAAATAAATAATGGGTATAATAAATGTATGTGAAAAAATTGGATTTTGGAGGATAAAATGACTTTAAACGAAAAAATAGAAAAATTAGACCAGTATCAGATAATTATTCATAAAAAAATAGAAGAAATTGATTCGGAAGCATGGTTTATTAAACATAAAAAGACGGGTGCTCAAATAGCGCTTTTGTCAAATGAAGATGACAACAAAGTATTTAATATAGGCTTTAGAACACCGGTAACTAATGATACGGGAGTTCCACATATAATAGAACATACAGTGCTTTGTGGTTCAAAAAAATATCCGGTTAAGGATCCTTTTATGGAATTAGTTAAGGGCTCCTTGAATACATTTCTTAATGCAATGACCTATCCGGACAGAACTGTATATCCGGTAGCAAGTTATAATGACAAAGATTTTAAAAATCTTATGGAAACGTATATGGATGCTGTTTTTCATCCGAATATATATAATGAAAAGAAAATATTCGAACAGGAAGGATGGCATTATGAGTTAGAAAATAAAGAAGATGAATTGACATATAACGGTGTAGTATACAATGAAATGAAGGGTGTATTTTCATCAGTTGATGGTGTTATGGACAGAGCTTCATTACATTCTCTATATCCGGATACAACATATGGCTATGAATCAGGTGGTAACCCGGATAGCATACCGGAATTAACTTATGAAGAATATTTGGACTTTCATAGAAAGTATTATCATCCATCTAACAGTTATATTTATCTGTACGGAAATATGGATATGGTGGAAAGACTTCAGTGGATGGATAAGGAATACCTTGGAAAATATGATAGCCTATTGGTTGACTCTGAAATAAAATATCAGCCAGTGTTCAACAATATGCGAGAAGAAACTGTAAACTATGCCATATCTGACAGTGAAAATATAGAAGACAATACTATTTTTTCTGTAAACTATTCTATAGGTAACATAAATGATGTAGAATTAAATATTGCGATACAGATTCTTGATTATGTATTAATGGATATGCCGGGAGCAGTATTAAAGCAGGCATTAATAGATTCAAAAATTGGTAAGGATGTTTATGGAACATACGAAGATGATATTTGCCAGCCAATGTACAGTATCGTATCAAAATATGCCAATAGTTCTGATAAAGAAAAATTTATAAATGTTATAGATGATACACTTAAAAAAGTTGTTGATGAAGGATTAGATAAAATGGCTCTTAGAGCAGGATTAAACAGTCTTGAGTTTAGGACTAGAGAATCTGATTTTGGCAGATATCCTAAGGGACTTATTTTTGGGTTAAATATGCTTTCAACATGGCTTTATGACAACACTAATCCATTTGCAATGTTAGAAACGAATCACATATTTGATAAATTAAAGAAAATGATAGATACAGATTATTTTGAACAGCTGATTATAAAATATTTCATTAAAAATAATCATAAATCTGTGGTTGAATTAAAACCTGAAAAGAATCTTACCGAAAAAAGACAAAATGAGTTAAAAAATCTTTTGGCAGAGAAGAAAGCATCAATGAGTGCTGATGAAATTGAGAATATTATAAATGAAACTAAGGCATTAAGAGAATATCAGATGACACCGTCTAAGCCAGAAGATTTAGAAAAACTTCCGCTGTTAGAAATAAAAGATATTGGAAAAGAACCTAGAAAAATTATCGGTAAGCCTTCAAAACAAGATGGAATAACAATTTTATATAATGATATTTTTACTAATGGAATCGCATATTTAGACCTTGTGTTTGATTGTACTGATTTGCCCGAAAAATATCAGAATTATATGGGACTTTTAAAGCCTGTTTTAAGTTATATGGATACAGAAAGTCACACATTTTCAGAACTCAATACTGAGATAGACATAGATTTGGGTGGATTTGCTTTCGATTCGGGAGTTTATGTAAATAAAAAAACAGGGGAATCAATGCTTACAGGTGAGGTTCATGCAAAGATGCTTTATGATAAAATTCCAAAAACATTTGAGATTATTAAAGAAGTTTTATTAGACACGGAATTTGAGGATTATAAACGTCTAAAGGAAATACTTGAGGAATTAAAATCAAGAGTAAAATCTTCAATTACAAATTCCGGTGACAGGGCAGCAATGTTAAGGGCAATGTCATATTATTCAAAATCATATTATTTAAGGGAAAAATCTACAGGATTCTCTTTTTATGAATTTTTATGTAACATATTAGATAATTATGAAGAAAAGAAAGAAGATTTTGCAAGAGAATTAAAGAATACAATTATGTATGTGTTCAGTAATCAGAAGATGTATCTGAATTATGCAGGAGACAAGGAAAGTTTTGAACTTGTAAAGAAGCTTACCGTAGAATTAAAAGACTGCCTTTATGCAGTTGAAAGAAATACTGATTTGTGGGAATTTGTTCCTGAACAAAAGAATGAGGGGATACAAACCTCAGGTCAGGTTCAGTATGTTGCAAGATGTGGTTCGTATAATATAGATGGAATGAGAGAATTTGATGCAAGCTTTATGGTGCTTGGAAATATTATGAGAAGCAAGTATCTGTGGAATAATGTAAGAGAAATGGGTGGAGCTTATGGATGTAATGCTTCATTTACTAGTGGAGGAGATGTGATATTTACATCATATAGAGATCCTAATCTTGCAAGAACTAATGATGTATATCTGAAGGCAGCAGATTATATTGAAAATTTTAATGTAGATGAAAGAGAAATGAGAAAATATATTATAGGTACAATCAGCGGTCTTGATACACCACTTAATGCTTCAGATAGAAGCGGCAGAGAGTTTACATGTTTTATAACAGATACTGACTATGAAAGCTTAAAGAAGGAACGTGA
Source organism: uncultured Eubacterium sp. (assembly GCA_964461415.1). GTDB lineage: Bacteria > Bacillota > Clostridia > Lachnospirales > Lachnospiraceae > Eubacterium_G. The sequence continues at coordinate 3,452 of CAYWUE010000032.1, read as the reverse complement.
AAAAGTTCTGTCGACAACAGATGAAGACATAAGAGCTTTAGCACCACTTGTTAGAAAAGCAATGGCTAAAAATAATATTTGTGTAATAGGTAGCGGAAATAGCATAAATAGAGACAAGAGCTTATTTAAAAATGTTACGTCAATTTAAGATAAGAATTATTCCATAATATTGAAGCAATTAATAAAGGGATAAGAATTATTCCTTAATATTGCAGCAATTTAAGAAAGAGATAATAGCTTGTTGTTAAAAAATGAATAACGACTTATCAAAAAAACTTACAACAATTTAAGAAAGGATAATGACATTTGAATTGTCATAATGGAGATTATATGAACAAAAATTTTAAATCAGGATTTGTGGCGCTTATAGGAAGACCAAATGTAGGAAAATCTACATTGATGAATCAGATTATAGGTCAGAAAATCGCAATAACATCAAAGAAACCACAGACTACACGTAACAAAATTCAGACAGTTTATACTTGTGATGAAGGACAGATTGTGTTTTTAGACACACCCGGTATTCACAAAGCTAAAAACAAACTTGGGGAATATATGGTAAGTGTAGCTGAGAAAACATTAAAGGAAGTAGATCTTATATTATGGCTTGTGGAACCTGATACTTTTATCGGAGCAGGAGAACAGCATATAGCAGAACAGCTTAAAGGAATTAATGTACCGGTTATTCTTGTTATTAACAAAACAGATACAGTAAAAAACGATGAAGTGCTAAGGTTTATTGATGCATATAGAAAAATCTATGATTTTGATGAAATTATTCCGGCTTCTGCACTTAGAGGTCAGAATACGGATACGATAGTTGAGCAAATATTTAAGTATTTGCCACAAGGTCCACAGTATTATGATGAAGATACAATTACAGACCAGCCTATGAGACAAATTGTGGCTGAATTAATTAGAGAAAAAGCACTTCATGCATTAAATGAAGAAGTTCCACACGGCATTGCAGTAACAATTGAGTCAATGAAAGAAAGAAAAAATGGCAATATTATGGATATTGCTGCAACTATTGTCTGTGAGAGAGATTCTCATAAGGGGATAATTATTGGCAAAAAAGGTGCTATGCTTAAAAAGATAGGCACAAATGCCAGATTTGAAATTGAGCAGCAGTTAGAAATGAAAGTTAATCTTCAACTGTGGGTAAAAGTTAGAAAAGACTGGCGTGACAGTGAGTTGCTTATGAAAAACTATGGTTACATAGAAGAAAAATAAGAAAATTTCCAATATATTCTTACTCCAAAAAATCAGTATACAAAAATTTCTATGGTGAATCCTAATAACAGAGATATAAGTCTTGAAGTGGAAAATATACTTTATAAAGGGATGAGTAACGGATAGTTTTACGGTGAAATTGCCAGGGTTAATCATACATGGTAATCCGTAAGCCTTTTGATGCTTTTATCAATGGGAGGGAATATGGAACATAGAGATAATTCTAGTGCCTTTTGGGCTACGGGAAAAATAGAGGACTATTTAAAATATTCTGAAGAGAGAAAGAAACAGGCTTGCGAAAAATTTATTTCTGCAATAGAGGGTGAAAGAGCAAATGATAGAGACAGTTACAGTTGTGGGGATAGTAATATCCTCGATGACTATAAGTGAATATGATAAGCGACTGGTACTGCTTACAAAGGAATTTGGAAAGATTACAGCTTTTGCTAGAGGTGCAAGAAAAACTACAAGTCAGTTTTTAGCCGGCAGCCAGCCTATGGCTTTTGGAGAATTTACGCTTTATAGGGGAAGAAATTCATATACAGTAACATCAATGAGGATAAGCGACTATTTTAGCAGTGAAATGAAAGATATTGATAGTATGTATATGGGAATGTATTTTCTTGAACTAGCGGACTATTATGGCAGAGAGGGAATTGAAGCCGGAGATACATTAAAGTTACTATATATGTCTATGAAAGCTCTATCTAAAAATATGCTAAACAATGAATTGATTCGCTGCATATTTGAATTAAGGATACTTGTAATAAATGGTGAATATCCCAATATGTTCTCTTGTGGTAATTGTGGAAAAAAAGGGGAATTAGATTATTTTGACGATAGCAGAAATACTATGATTTGTACTAATTGTCATGGTAAGGTTCCTGTTGATAAGATTTTGGATAAATCCACTGTTTATGCATTGCAGTATATTATAACTTCACCTGTTGCAAAATTATTTTCATTTAATGTAACAGATAAGGTGTTAGAGCAGATGAAGACAATTATTAATGGATATGTCAAAAAAAATGTGGATAAGAAATTTAAATCTTTAGACATTTTGCAAATTTAATATTGAAATTAATCGGTTTAACGTATAGAATTACAAGAGAAAATATAATAGGAGACTGAATAATGAAAAGATTTTTTGGATTAATAATGTCATTTATTATGGTATTAAGTCTTACAGCCTGTGGTAATGCTATAGGAGACATTGAATTAAAATCCGGTGAAAGTGCATTCTACATACAAAAAGACGGGAGGGTTTCTTATGGAGTGCGTGAATCTTTTGACAAGGATTATTATAGTGAAAAAGACTTGAAGAAGCAGATTGAAGCAGAAGTTGAAAGTTATAATTCAAGTAGTGATGCTTCTGTTGATGATGCGATTTCAGTTACCAACTTTGATGTGTCAAAGAAGGTAGCAACATTGTGTATTGATTTTGCCACAACATATGATTTGACAAATTATATGCATGATATGAACAGAATAGATGATGACAAGTTCTATATTGGCACAATAGAGGAAAATGAAGACTGTGATATTGAAGGTGAGTTCATCAAAAGTGATAACAATAAAACAGTTAAGGCAGAGACGATTCAGGAATTATCTGACAACAATATTCTGATTGTAGATGAAGAATATAAGGTGCAGATAGAAGGAAAAGTCACATATATAAGCAGTAATTGTAAATTAAACGAAGACGGAACTGTTACTACAGCAAAGAGTGATGATGGTTTAAGTTATATAGTTTATGAATTAGATTAATAAAATAATTATAGAAAAGGAAGAAAAGACATGGAAAAGACAATGGAAAAAATCGTAGCACTTGCTAAGAGCAGAGGATTTGTATATCCCGGTTCAGAAATTTACGGCGGTCTTGCGAATACGTGGGATTATGGAAATCTTGGTGTTGAATTAAAGAACAATGTAAAAAAAGCATGGTGGAAAAAGTTTATCCAGGAAAATCCATACAATGTAGGTGTGGACTGTGCAATTTTAATGAATCCACAGACTTGGGTTGCATCAGGACATTTGGGAGGATTTTCTGATCCTTTAATGGATTGTAAAGAATGTCATGAAAGATTTAGAGCTGACAAAATTATAGAAGATTATATGGAAGAAAATGGTTTAGAAGCTGAAGGTTCAGTTGATGGTTGGTCACATGAAAAAATGGCAGCTTACATAGAAGAACACCAGATTAAATGTCCAACTTGTGG
>CAYWUE010000031.1:0-22293 GCA_964461415.1 uncultured Eubacterium sp. | reverse complement strand
TAACATAAAATCATTAAAATTAAATAAATGCAGGCTGTTCTTAAGAACAGTCATGTTATGTTATCAAAATATGATAACAAGATAAGGAGGTTGGTTTATGAACGTATATGAAACATCCAGTATTAGAAATGTAGTTTTTTTAGGGCATGGAGGTGCCGGAAAGACGACATTAGCAGAAGCAGTTGCCTACTCTACAGGGGTCATAACAAGAATGGGACGTGTTCAGGATGGTAATACTCTTAGTGATTATGATAGAGAAGAAATTGAAAGAAAGTTTTCTATCAATGCTTCAGTTATTCCGGTAGAATGGAACGGTTTAAAGATTAATATTCTAGATGCTCCGGGATATTTTGATTTTGTTGGACAGATGGAAGATGCTATGAGTGTTGCAGATGCGGCTGTTATTGTCGTAAATGGTAAGACAGGAATAGAGGTTGGAACTGTTAAAGCATGGGAAATATGTGAGAGACGAAAGATTCCGAGAATTTTCTTTATTACAAATATGGATGATCCAAATGCTAAATATATGGAAACAGTCGAACAGTTAAAAGAAAGATTTGGCAAAAAAATCGCACCATTTCATTTGCCTATCATTGAAGATGGAAAATTGACAGGGTATGTGAATGTTGTGAAAATGGGCGGAAGAAAATTTGTCGATAATTCAGGAAATTATACGGAAAGAGATATCCCGGAAGGATTAAATTCGGAGCTTGAACCTTGTAGAGAACAGTTAATGGAAGCAGTAGCGGAGTCTGATGAAGACTTGATGGATAAATATTTTTCGGGAGAAGAATTTACATATGAAGAGATTTCTAAGGCTTTGCGAAGCAGTGTAATAAAGTGTGATATTGTTCCAGTTCAAATTGGCTCGGGAGTAAGCTGTCAGGGGGTTAACAGTTTTTTGCAGACCTGCGAAAAATATTTTCCGTCTGCAGATAAGGCGGAGGTGATGAAAAAAGCTACGAATCTTGATACAGGAGAGGAAGTTATTGGAGATTTTGACTGTGACAAACCGGTATCAGCATACGTATTTAAGACTATAATGGATCCTTTTATTGGAAAATATTCTCTAGTAAAGGTGAGAACCGGAATTCTTTGCACAGGAGATACAGTTTATAATGCAACAAAAAATGTTGAGGAAAAATTGAATAAATTGTATGTGATTCGTGGAAAAAATGTTATTGAAGTACAAAAACTGTATGCAGGAGATATAGGTGCAATCGGAAAACTAGCAAGCACAAGAACAGGAGATACGCTTTCAACTAAAGAATGGCCTATAGAATATCATCCTACTACTATGTCAAAACCATATACATATATGAGATATAAAGCTGTAAATAAGGGTGATGAGGAAAAGATAGCGCAGGCACTGACAAAGCTTACAATAGAGGACTTGACATTAAAAGTTGTTGTGGATGACGAAAACAAACAGACATTGCTTTATGGTATTGGTGAGCAACAATTAGAAGTTGCTGTATCAAAACTTGAAAATAAGTATAAAGTAAAAATTACATTAGAAGAACCAAGAATTGCATTTCGTGAAACTATCAAAAAGAAGGTCCAGGTTCAGGGAAAACACAAAAAACAGTCAGGTGGACATGGACAATATGGTGATGTAGTAATGGAATTTGAGCCATCCGGTGATTTGTCAAAACCATATGAATTTGAGGAAAAAATCTTTGGAGGAGCTGTTCCAAGAAATTATTTTCCGGCAGTAGAAAAAGGAATACAGGAATGTGTAAAGGCAGGTCCGTTAGCCGGATATCCTGTTGTTGGTATAAAATCTACGCTGATAGATGGCTCGTATCATCCGGTTGACTCATCCGAAATGGCATTTAAGATGGCTACGATAATAGCTTTTAAGAAAGGGTTTATGGAAGCTAATCCTGTATTGTTAGAACCTATTGCATTACTAAGTGTTACTGCACCTGAAAAATATTCAGGAGATATAATGGGTGATTTGAATAAGAGAAGAGGAAGAATTACAAATATGATTCCAACTGATAATGGAAAGCAGATAATAGAAGCGGAAGTTCCTATGCTTGAACTTTCAGGCTATTCAACCTCGTTGCGTTCAATAACAGGCGGTAGTGGAGATTTTGAATATGTAGTTTCAAAATATGAGCAGGCACCGCCTGATGTACAGGAAAAGCAGGTAGCGGAAAGTGAAAAATAATAGAAAAATTTTGCTCACATATATTAGCATAAAAATTTGAATATTAAAAAGATAAATTTTATAATCCAAGTATTAGATTTATTACAAATGAAAAGCCTATATTTATCAAGGTTTGAGATAAATATAGGCTTTAAAAAACTTAATAAAAACTTAGCATTAATAAAAATCCGAGCTTGTCAAAGAGTTCGGATATAAACATATGAGTGGACTAGAGGGGAGTCGAACCCCTGTCCAAAAACCTTTCCCCTGTTCTTCTACTATCATAGTCAGTTGTTTAAAATTCCCTCAAGAAACCGAAAACTAACATTCTGAATCTCTTGGTAGCTTCATGTCACTCCTATACACTCAAAGCTTTGTGAATAGGGTTCCCTACTAAAGTCGATGCCAATTCTTAAGTCGTAGGCCTCTCAAGATTGACAGCTGCCTTAATTAGGCAGCGTATGCTAAATTATTTTCAGCGTTTAATTTTAAGTTGTGATTTGACGCATCAACCTGCGGATAGCTTCACCAGCTTCCAAGCCTCTGTCGAAACCATTACTAGCCCTTAGCTGTTAATATAATACTTATTTTTGTATCTAACTGATTATGAATTATTTTTAAAAAAAAGTCAAGGATTATTCAGGACAATAGTAAAAAATATTCGGGATAATAGAAAAAAGTTGTTGACATCAATGCTTTAACACGTTAAAATAACGACATATTGTAAACCATTGATTAGGAGTAAGTAGTTACTTGAGATGTTTTTCAGAGAGTTGTCGGCTGGTGCGAGACAACAGGCTATCAGTGATGAATGGACCTAAGAGGGCAGTTTGAAACCTTTATATTTTAGGAAGTAGATGCTGACGGAGTCTCGCCGTTAAAAGAGAATGCATATGATAGTATGCAGTGAGTGAATGTGTTATACATTAATTTGGGTGGCACCGCAGAAGTTGATTAGAGCTTTTGTCCCTTTACAAACAGTAGAGGAACAGAAGCTTTTTTTGTTTTTCAAGCTGTTCTAAACAGTAATACTAGAAAAAAATGAGCGAAAGTTTACTTTTGCAGATAAGGAGGATATTATGACTAATACAAGATTTGGAAAATATGGTGGACAATACGTTCCGGAAATTTTAATGAATGCAGTTAATGAGGTGGAGGAAGCATACAAACATTACAAAAATGACCCACAGTTTAATGCTGAACTTACAGATTTGTTAAATAATTATGCTGGCAGACCATCACTGTTATATTATGCAGAAAAAATGACAAAAGACTTAGGGGGAGCTAAGATTTATCTTAAAAGAGAAGACTTAAATCATACAGGATCACATAAATTAAACAATGTATTAGGCCAGGTTTTGCTTGCAAAGAAAATGGGTAAAACAAGAGTAATTGCAGAGACTGGTGCAGGTCAGCATGGTGTGGCAACAGCTACAGCGGCAGCACTGATGGGTATGGAATGTGAAATATTTATGGGGAAAGAAGATACAGAAAGACAAGCACTAAATGTGTATAGAATGGAACTTTTGGGTGCTAAAGTGCATCCGGTTACTAGTGGAACAATGACATTAAAGGATGCAGTTAATGAGACAATGAGAGAATGGAGCAACCGAATTGATGATACACATTACGTGTTAGGCTCAGTTATGGGCCCACATCCGTTCCCTATGATTGTTAGAGATTTTCAGAGTGTTATCAGCAAAGAAATAAAAGAACAATTGATGGAAAAAGAAGGAAAACTGCCGGATGCAGTTATAGCCTGTGTAGGTGGTGGTTCTAATGCAATAGGTGCATTCTATAATTTTATTGAAAATGAAAGTGTAGAATTGATTGGATGCGAAGCGGCAGGCCTAGGTGTAGATAATCCGAAAAATGCAGCAACAATAGCTAACGGCTCAGAGGGTATTTTTCATGGAATGAAATCAATTTTCTGTCAGAACGAATATGGACAGATTGCTCCTGTTTATTCTATTTCAGCGGGATTAGATTATCCTGGAATAGGACCTGAGCATGCAGATCTTCATGATAGAGGCAGAGCAAAATATGTTCCGATTACAGATGATGAGGCAGTAAATGCTTTTGAATACCTGTCAAGAATGGAAGGAATCATACCTGCAATTGAAAGTTCTCATGCAGTGGCTTATGCAATGAAATATGCACCAACTCTAGACAAGGACAAAATTGTAGTTGTTAACATTTCAGGACGTGGTGACAAAGACGTTGCTGCAATAGCAAGATATAGAGGAGTAAATATTTATGAGTAGAATAAAAGAAGCATTATTTAATAAAAAATCATTTGTACCATTTATTACAGGAGGAGATCCTGATTTAGAAACAACAAAGAAATTAATTCTTGCTATGCAAAATGCAGGAGCCGACATGATTGAAATTGGAATACCTTTTTCTGATCCCATAGCAGAAGGTGTGGCTATACAGGAGGCTGACCTTAGAGCATTGGATAATGGCTGCACAACAGATAAGTTATTTGACGCTATCAGGGAAATAAAAGAGCAGGTGAAAATTCCACTTGTTTTTGTGACATATATGAATGTGGTTTACGTTTATGGATGTGAAAAATTCGCAAAAAGATGTGTAGAATGTGGTATTGATGGTGTAGCTATACCGGACTGCTGCTTTGAGGAAAAAAATGAGTTTTATCCATATTGTAAAGAGGCAGGAATAGATTATATTTCATATATTGCTCCGGCAACAAAGGAAAGAATTGCAATGATTGCAAAAGAAGCAGCAGGATATGTATATTGCGTTTCACAGGACAATATTCCTGATAAACGCAAGGATATAATCAATACGTTAGATGGAATTATTGAAATTGTAAAGGAAAATACAGATATACCTTTTATTATAGGATGCAATGATTTGACATCTGAGAAAAACAAAAAGATGCTTAATTTATCCGATGGTGTAATTGCCGAAAGTGATGTGGTGAAGATAATTGCAAAGTATGGAAAAGATTGCGAAAAATATGTTGCTGAGTATATTGGAGCTATGTTTTAGAAATGCATTCTCTAGAAAAATTAATTGATTAATCATACAATATTATATAAGAAAACAGAAAAAGCAAATTAAAATGCTAAAAAACAAAAAACAAATGACAGAAACAAATCAACAATGACATAAACAAACAATGACAGAAACAAATTAAAATGCTTCCTTGAAAAATGCCTGTAATGTTGTATAATATTGTGGTATGCAAAAATTTGATATTTGATATTCTTTCATACATACAGAGTTTTGATTGTTGTGGCGGGGGAACATATTGAAGGTTAGTGATATTATGAAAAATAAAAAAATAATAAATATAATATTTACTGTCTGTGAAATAATTATTGTTGCTCTTATTATGTTTTCAGGTTTGATATTTGCAAAAAACAAGATTAATACAGGCGAAAACAAAACAAACAATGTGGCAAATCAGCCAACAACTGAAAATAAAACGTCTGTTAGCGTGGCTGAAAAATACAAAATAGAGGTCAATGTTGCAAAAAATGCTGTGATTGTTTATCAATATAGCGACAATAATAATGAAAAGAAAGCTCTTAAGGTTTTTCCATGTTCTATAGGAAAGAATGTGAAAAAAGGAAAATACAAGCTTTCTAAGAGTTATACCTGGATAAAAAATGATAGTCAGTGGCACAAGTATAATACAAAATATGATGAAGGTGCTTGGATTCAGTCAGTAGGATACAGTGACAAATATTCAAACACTCTTATAAAAAAGTCTTATAATACTGTGGGAAATAAATTAAAAAGTGGAAAGAATATTGTGTTATACGGAGCTGATGCGGCATGGATTAACAATAATTGTGAAAATATAACCGAATTGACCATAAAAAAAGGCAGCAAAACGAAGTCTTTGCCATTGCAGCTGAATAAAAAAATTACGCTAAACAAGCATTGTGGTTGGGACCCTACGGATATAGATAAGAACAATCCTTATCAAAAAAAATCTAATGGAACTATTGCTGTGGGATTAAAAACTGTGACAGTAGAAAAAGGCAGTAAAATTAATTACTTTAATAATATTCTGGTTTTAGATGAGGATGGAACAGATATTACAGCCAGTGGAAAATTTAAAAAAATTAGTAGTGATAAATTAAAGATGACGAAGGTTAAATTTACATATACACTAAAATCAGGTAAAACAATATCAGATATTCTGAATTTCAAGGTGGTTGATACTACAAAACCAAAGGTTACATGCTTAAAAACTCAATTTACATACCAGGTAAAGAGCAAAGACCAAAAAGACATGAATACGGAAGCTAATATAACAGCTATTGTAAATAGGGTTAAAGCACAAGTTTCATGTAATGAGGATGACGTTATAATCAGGGTAAAAACAGTTGAACCAATGGAACTTAAAGAAGGATATATTCCTGTTTCAATAGAAGCGCAAGATAAGTCAGGTAATGTAGGCTCATGTCAGGTCACCTGTAAAATAACAGTAAAAGCTTAAATTTGATTATGTGGCAGTTTTATTGTACACTATAATAATCAGTTAATAATTTATACATATACCATACAGGAGGAAATAATTATGGCAACACCTTATAATCATAAGGAAATTGAAAAAAAGTGGCGTCACAATTGGGATGTTACTCCAATTAATAGAGACACTACAAAACCAAAATATTATTGTTTAGATATGTTTCCATATCCATCGGGTTCAGGTCTTCATGTAGGACATTGGAGAGGATATGTTATCAGTGATGTTTGGAGCAGATACAAAATGCTTCATGGATATCACATTATTCATCCGATGGGATGGGATGCTTTTGGTCTTCCAGCAGAAAATTATGCAATTAAGATGAAGACACATCCATCAAAATCAACAGCAGAAAATATTGAAAATATTAAGAGACAGATTAACGAAATTGCAGCACTTTATGATTGGGATATGGAAGTTAATACTACTGACCCTAATTTCTATAAGTGGACACAGTGGATTTTTGTTCAGATGTTCAAAAAAGGACTTGCTTATCAGAAGAAAATGCCTATTAATTGGTGTCCAAGCTGTAAGACAGGTCTTGCTAATGAAGAAGTTGTTAATGGCTGCTGTGAAAGATGTGGAGCAGAAGTTACAAAGAAAAATCTTAATCAGTGGATGTTGAAGATTACAGCATACGCTGATAGATTATTAAATGACCTTGATAAACTTGATTGGCCAGAAAAAGTTAAAAAGATGCAATCTGACTGGATTGGTAAGTCATATGGTGCAGAGGTTGATTTTAAATTAGAAAATTCAGATGAAAAGATTACAGTATATACAACAAGACCTGATACACTTCATGGTGCTACATTTATGGTACTTGCACCAGAACATGCAATGGCTAAGTCACTTGCAACAGAAGAAACAATGCCTGATGTTGAAGCATATATTCAGATGGCAGCTAATAAGTCTTCGGTTGACAGACTTCAGGGAAAAGAAAAGACCGGTGTATTTACAGGAAGTTATGCAATCAATCCATTAAATGGTGCAAAGGTTCCTATCTGGCTTTCAGACTATGTATTGGCAGATTATGGTACAGGTGCAATTATGTGCGTTCCTGCACATGATGATAGAGACTTTGAATTTGCAACTAAATTTAACATTCCTATTATTCAGGTTATTGCGAAAGATGGTAAAGAAATTGAAAATATGACAGAAGCATATACAGAAGCTGTAGGCACAATGATTAATTCAGGTGATTGGAATGGAATGGAATCATCAGTGCTTAAGAGTGAAGCTCCACATATGATTGAAAAAATGGGCTTTGGTAAGGCTACTGTTAATTATAAACTTCGAGACTGGGTATTCTCAAGACAGAGATATTGGGGTGAACCTATTCCTATTATACACTGTCCTGAATGTGGAGCAGTTCCTGTACCGGAAGACCAGCTTCCGTTGTTATTGCCGGATGTTGAATCATATGAGCCAACAGGAACAGGTGAATCTCCACTTGCAGCAATCGATGAATGGGTAAACACAACTTGTCCATGCTGCGGAAAGCCGGCTAAGCGCGAAACTAATACTATGCCACAGTGGGCCGGTTCATCATGGTATTTCTTAAGATATGTTGATAGCAAGAATGATAAAGAACTAGTTTCAAAACAGAAAGCTCATGATTTGTTGCCGGTAGATATGTACATCGGTGGTGTAGAACATGCAGTACTTCATTTACTTTATTCAAGATTCTATACGAAATTCTTATATGATATCGGAGTAGTTGATTTCGAAGAACCTTTCACAAAGCTATTTAATCAGGGTATGATTACAGGTAAGAATGGTATTAAGATGAGTAAATCAAAAGGTAACGTAGTTTCACCTGATGATTTGGTAAGGGATTACGGTTGCGATTCATTAAGACTTTATGAAATGTTCGTAGGACCACCTGAACTCGATTCAGAATGGGATGAGAGAGGTATTGATGGTGTATATAGATTTATCACAAGATTCTGGAAATTGGCTACAGACAGTATTGAAGCAAATGTAGAGCCGACTAAGGAAATGATAAAATTACGTCATCAGATGATTTATACAATCACAAGACGTCTCGAAGATTTTGGATTAAATACAGTTGTTTCAGGATTTATGGAATTCAATAATAAGTTCATAGAACTTTCAAAGAAAACAGGTGGTATAGATAAAGAAACTATTCAAACATTTGTAACACTTTTGGCACCTTTCACACCACATATTTCAGAAGAATTGTGGGAAAGACTTGGAAATAATGGAAGTGTATTTGAAAACAACAAATGGCCGGTAGCTGATGAGGAACTTATGAAAGATGATGAAATTCAAGTGCCGGTTCAGGTTAACGGAAAAACAAAAGTTGTAATTGGTGTTCCGGCAGATATCTCTAAAGATGATGCAGTTGCTAAAGGAAAAGAAGCTTTAGGCGACAAACTTACAGGAAACATAGTAAAAGAAATTTATGTTCCAGGTAGAATTATAAATATAGTCGTAAAATAAAGTTTATCAGTAGCAATTGATAAAAGAGTATGAAATAAAAAAGTAATTGAATAAAATATTTAAAAAGAAGCTAGTATGATAGTTCATACTAGCTTCTTTATAATAAGTTAAAAATATAAAACAATTTCTAAAATTTCATATTTCTTTTTGAAAGATTGGTAACAATCTTTTTAATCATATCAATTTTTTTAATTTCTTCTGTTGACATATCAGCCTTAAGAACACTTAAAATAGCGTCCGTTTCTGCATTAGTAAAATTAATACCGTTTCTAGAAGCCTGATTTGTCTCTTTAATAAAATATGTAAGTATTTGTTTTGCATCTCTGTCACCTGCACTATCTAAAATTTTAGTGAGAATTTCCATTTTATCGGGAGAGATATTAGCTAAAATTGGATTCTCCATCCATTTGTTATCAATCATAAAAACCTCCATTCCGCCACCTAAAACTGGTGGTACAAATAGTAATATAAATATTACATAAAGTTCATAAATTCCTTCATTGTATCGGCATCCATATCACCCATAGCAGACATCAATTCGATAGCATTTATAATTGTATCGAAAGTTTCCTTGTCCTCATCACTCAAAAAATCTTTCATATCCTCAAGCATATTTTCAAATCCATTATGCTTGTCATTGTTTATGGCAGTAATACTTATATTCTGGTTGATATGCATAGTGTTTTGAACCTCGATAAGCTTAATATATACGCCAAGAACTGTGGCAAGGTGGTTATCAATATAAGGGATTATGGCTTTTATAAGTTGCATTGTACGGTTAGTTACCATGGAATCAAATTTGGTTTGTAAAAAACGATTATTATCCATAAACCATAATCCCCTTTCAAAAATATAGTATTGTGGCCTGCTTTAAATTAGTATATGTCAAACATTACAGATAAGAACAATCATGTAAAAAACATAATACTCACAAGTAAAAGGAATAAATTAGCATCTCTTATCTTATAAGATGAAAATGCATTCATAGTTAAACAATTCAAGTCATATTCATAAAAGTCGACGTCGTCAATTAACAGCCGCAACCACAGCCATTTCCATTGTTAAATAATGAAGTGCCGTTGCCGCAGCAGCTAAGAAGTAAAATAATCCAAATAAGATTTGAACAGTCACTATTACCACAACCACATCCTGAAGTTGTATTAGTGCCTCCACAGAATAAAAGAATAAGAAGAAGGAATAAACAGTTATTGTTTCCTTCGCCACAACCGCATCCACAGTTTGTTGCTGCTAAATCACTCATGATAAATCTCCTAATAATTACTTACATTAAAATATATGTATCAGTGCAAGTCCAAGTTACCAAAAAAATAAAATAGTATAAAAGCAAATTACAATAAATATAAAATAGTACAAAATAATAAAATAACCATATATTATATTAGAAAAAATAATGGTTAGTTTTAGATGAAAAATGTAAAGAAATTATTGAAAATAGAAGAAATACATCGAAGAAATATAAAAGGTGAAAACGTTGGGGTTGTTATTATGGACACAGGAATCTCAGAACACCCGGACTTGAATGGGAGAATCATAAAATTCAAAGATTTTGTAAATAATAAGCAAGAAAAATATGATGATGAAGGACATGGGACTCATGTGTCAGGAATCGTGGCAGGGGATGGAAAGTTATCTAGAGGAATGTATTCTGGAATAGCGCCCAAAAGTGAAATAATATCACTTAAAGTATTAGATGAGAGAGGTGTTGGAAGAGAAGATGATGTCATAGAGGGCATATGGTGGATAATCGATAATGGAAAATATTATAATATAAGAGTAGTAAATATCTCATTTGGCACAATAAATAGAAATGACGAGAATCAAAGATTAATAGATGCTGTTGAAATACTGTGGAATCAGGGATATGTAATAGTTGCTGCAGCAGGAAATAACGGACCGGGATACGGAACAGTTTCAATACCCGGAAGTAGTAAGAAAATAATAACGGTTGGAGCATTAAATGACAATATAAAAATGATAGTAAATGGAAAAATCACGAAAAACTATTCGGGAAGAGGACCAACGAATGAATGTGTACAAAAACCGGATATATTAGCACCAGGCAACAATATATATAGTTGCAATAGCAAGTGGCAGACAGGATATAGTTATGTAGCAAAGAGTGGAACATCAATGTCTACGCCTATTGTATCAGGAGTAGTCAGCCTGATGCTGTCGAAAAATCCAAAACTTACAAATGTAGAATGTAAAAAAATCTTGGGAAAAACTGCAATAGACATGAAAATGGATAGAAACCGTCAGGGATGGGGATTAATAAATCCAATAAAAACTTTAATGTTTACTTTCCACGATTAATTAGTTATAATCTACAAGGTACATTGCGGTAAATTTCAAAAGGAATTACTTGATGCAGATGTCAGCTTTAAGGAGGAAACCAAAATGGAAAAAATAAGAATGACAACACCTCTCGTAGAGATGGATGGAGATGAAATGACAAGGATTCTTTGGAAAATGATAAAAGAAGAATTGTTATTACCTTTTGTAGATTTGAAGACAGAATATTATGATTTAGGTCTTGAATACAGAAACGAAACAAATGACAAGGTTACAATTGATTCAGCCAAGGCTACAAAAAAATATGGTGTGGCAGTAAAGTGTGCAACAATCACACCGAATGCGGCAAGAATGACAGAATATGATTTGAAAGAAATGTGGAAAAGTCCAAATGGAACAATAAGAGCAATTCTTGATGGAACAGTATTTAGAGCACCTATTATTGTTAAAGGAGTTGAACCATATGTAAAGAACTGGACAAAACCTATCACAATCGCAAGACATGCATATGGCGATGTATATAAAGGAACGGAAATGAAAATACCTGCAGCAGGCAAGGCAGAATTGGTATATACTAACGAAGCAGGAGAAGAAGTGAGAGAATTAATTCACGACTTCAAAGGCGCAGGAATCATACAAGGAATGCATAATCTAAATGATTCAATCGAAAGCTTTGCAAGAAGTTGTTTCAACTTTGCTTTAGATACAAAACAGGATTTGTGGTTTGCAACAAAAGATACAATTTCAAAAAAATACGACCACACATTCAAAGATATATTCGAAGAAATCTATGAAGCAGAATATAAAGAAAAATTTAACGAGGCAGGTATCGAATATTTCTATACATTAATAGATGATGCCGTTGCTAGAGTAATGCGTTCAGAAGGTGGTTATATTTGGGCATGCAAGAACTATGATGGTGATGTAATGTCAGATATGGTAGCTACTGCTTTTGGTTCATTATCAATGATGACATCGGTATTGGCTTCACCTGACGGATATTATGAATATGAGGCAGCTCATGGAACAGTTCAGAGACATTATTACAAATACTTAAAAGGCGAAGAAACATCAACTAATCCAATTGCAACTATTTTTGCATGGAGTGGAGCTTTAAGAAAACGTGGTGAATTAGATAACATACCTGGGCTTATGGAATTCGCTGACAAGTTAGAAAAAGCATGCATAGATACAATTGAAAATGGAGAAATGACAGGAGATTTATATCTTATTTCAACATTAGAAAATAAAAAGAAATTAAATACTGAAGAATTTATACTTGCTATAAGAAAAACTCTTGAAGCATCAATAGCTTAAAGCGAAATTATTGTTTATATTTTGTTAGGAGTTAAGATGTTAAAGAATTTAAAAAAGTTAGTTTCATACTACAAGCCATATAAGAAAATCTTTATTATAGATATGTTTTTTGCAATTATGGCATCAGCTATAGCTTTATTAATACCTTTGGTTGTCAGATATGTAACATCTACTGTTATTTATTATCCAAAAGAACAAGTTATTAATACAATGCTTATAATTGGAATTGCAATTACGGTTCTTATTCTTTTACAGTGCTATTGCAATTACTATATTGCAAATTATGGACATGTTATGGGTGCAAAAATAGAATATGATATGAGAGCAGAGATTTTTGGACATTTTCAAAAGTTATCATATTCCTTTTATGATGACCAAAAAGTAGGTCAGTTAATGTCTCGCATCACGTCAGATTTGTTTGACATAACTGAACTTTTACATCATGGACCTGAGAATGTTACAATTTCAATTATAAAGATTATTGGAGCGTTAGCTATATTACTAAGCATTAATATCAAATTAGCATTCATTGCATTTGCTTTGGTTCCGATTATGCTTGTGTATGCTTATTTTATTAATAAGAAGATGAAAAAAACTTTTAAGATTAATCGAATAAAAATATCCGAAATAAATGCTCAGATTGAGGATAATCTATCAGGTATACGTGTTGTAAAATCTTTTGCTAACGAGAAAATAGAAGAAGAAAAATTTAAAGTTGGCAATGATGCTTTTTTGGATGCAAAAAAGAACAACTATAAATACATGGGAATATATAATTCAGGACTTACTGCATTTACGACAATGATTAATTTGGCTGTGATTGTATGTGGCGGGATTATGATTACAAGAAGTATGGTATCAGTCACAGATTTGATTACATTTTTATTGTATATTAATATTTTTACTGATCCGATAAAGACATTGATTGACTTTACTGAACAATTTCAAAATGGATATTCAGGATATGAGAGATTTTTGCAGATTTTATCGATTGAACCTGAAATAACTGACTCTTCAAATGCTATATCAGTAGGAAAGTTAGATGGTAATATTAGATTTTGCGATGTTTCTTTCAAATATAAAGACAGTTCACATCGGGTTTTAAAACATATTAATTTAGATATTAATGCTGGTTCTTATGTGGCATTAGTTGGAACATCAGGTGCTGGAAAAACTACTTTATGTAATTTGATACCAAGATTCTATGAAGTTACAAAAGGAAAGATTACCGTTGATGGAATCGATATTAAAAATTTAAAAATTTCAGAACTAAGAAATAATATTGGTATTGTACAACAAGATGTTTATCTTTTTGTTGGCACAGTTTATGATAATATCAGATATGGCAAACCAGATGCTACAAGAGAAGAAGTTATAAAAGCAGCAAAAGAAGCTAATGCATATGATTTTATTATGAGTTTACCTAATGGTTTTGATACGGATATTGGACAGCGCGGCGTGAAATTATCCGGTGGACAAAAACAACGTATTTCAATTGCTCGTGTATTCTTGAAGAATCCATCAATTTTGATTTTTGATGAGGCAACATCAGCTCTAGATAATGAAAGTGAAATGATTGTACAACAGTCGATGGAAAAACTTGCAAAAAATAGAACCACAATCGTAATTGCACATAGACTTTCAACTATAAGAAATGCTGAAAAAATTATTGTCTTGTCAGAAAAAGGCATAGAAGAAGAAGGTACACATGATGAACTAATAAAATATGGTGGAACATATTATGATTTGTATAAGATTTCTTCTTTTAAGATATAGTAAATAAGCATATGACATTGTGATATGACTAAAAAATATAAAAAATAAGCTTTCGATTACGTTAAGTAATTCGGAAGCTTATTTTTAATTATATTATTGAATGAATAATATAGTTAATATGTAATATTTATTGCTGGATTAAAGAAACATTATATTGTAACAATTAGAATTATTCAATTACAGTTCCGATTTTTCCGCGTATACCATCTTTTGCTTTTGAAAGATTTGTTATTATAGCTTTACGACCTTTTCCGGCTAATACAAATGAGAGCGATGCATCAATTTTTGGAAGTGAGGTAACAGGATCAAAATGTCCGTCATCAATTAATTGTTGTGCATCTTTTGCTGATAGGTGTTTTAATTCTTCCTCAGAACCGTTATTATCTATTGTAAGATAATCATTAGAAGTAAGAATCATAAGAGTGGAAGCGTCTAACATATCAGCAAGTTTTGCGGCTGTGTAGTCTTTTTCTATAACAGCACTAGCTCCCTTTAAACCTGTACGTTGTTCAAGAACCGGAATACCGCCACCACCTGCTGCGATAACAAGCTGGTGTGCATCAACTAAAGCTTTAATAGCGTCAATTTCATAGATGTCGATAGGTTTTGGACTGGCAATAATTCGTCTATATCCATCTTGGTCTGCTTCATATTCTACATAATTACCTTTTTTCTTTTCATTTTCAGCTTCTTCATCAGTCATTAATCTGCCGATAACTTTTGATGGAGCGTTAAATGCTCTGTCGAAAGGATCAACACGAACCTGAGTAATAATAGTGCTGACAGGTTTGAAAATTCCTCTATGTAATAATTCTGTACGGATGGCATTTTGAAGGTCGAATCCGATATACCCCTGGCTCATTGCACCACATATTGACATTGGAGCAACTGTTCTATCAGGGTCAAGTCTTGAATATTCAGTCATAGCTGTCTGTATCATGCCTACTTGAGGTCCGTTACTATGTGTAATAATTACTTCATATTTTTCTTCAACCAAGTCAGCAATAGCCTTTGCTGCAATTTTTACACGTTCCTGCTGCCTAGGAAATGATTCACTGAAAGCATTTCTTCCTAATGCAACGACTATTTTTTTATTATTCATAATCGTATCTCCTTTAAGTATAACATTTAGATAGTATCTATTTTAAAGTATATTATTATAAAATTCAATGGTTTATTATTGTAAAATTACCGACGATTGCAATTCAAAAGTTTTAAACATTTAAAAAATGATTTATTTATGGTACACTAATACGGTATGAATAAAAAAGAATCTTTTACTTTTACCAGGGAGGAAAATCATGATATTATCATGTAATCATATATCTAAAGCTTATGGAGTAGAGACAATTCTAGATGATTGTTCTTTTTTTGTGAATGAAGGTGAAAAGGCAGCAATTGTTGGAAATAATGGTGCCGGAAAATCTACCATTATGAAAATTATTATGGGAGAGTTAAGCGCTGATAATGGCAGTGTAACTGTAGGGAAAAATAAGACTATAGGTTATCTTGCTCAGTATCAGGACCTTGCTTCTAGTAATTCCATTTATGAAGAAGTCAAATCTGTAAAGGCGGATATTATAAATATGGAACAAAGGCTTCTGGATTATGAGAAGTCAATGTCAACAGTCTTTGGGGATGAACTAAAAAAAATGATGGAAGATTATACTAGTTTAGAACATAGATTTCAGCTTATGAATGGGTATTCCTATAAAAGCGAAATTGAGGGCGTAATAAAAGGATTAGGTTTTTGTGAAGAAGATTTTAATCGTCAGGTGGGGACACTTTCTGGAGGACAGAAGACACGTGTGGCTTTGTGTAAGTTATTGCTTGAAAAACCTGATATTATTATGCTTGATGAACCTACGAACCATTTAGATATGACATCTATTAAGTGGCTTGAAACTTATCTCTCTAATTATAGTGGTACTGTGATTATTATTGCGCATGACAGATATTTTCTTGATAAGATAGTTACGAAAGTTATTGAAATTGAAAATACTCACTGCCATATGTATATTGGAAATTATTCAGATTTTTCGGTTAAGAAAAAACAGATGCGTCAGGCACAGCTTAAGCTATATTTAAAACAGCAAAGTGAAATAAAACATCAGGAAGAGGTTATTGCAAAGCTACGTTCATATAAACAGGAAAAGTTTTATAAACGTGCAGAAAGCCGAGAAAAAGCACTTGCTACAATGGATAAAATCGAAAAGCCGGAAGAATTAAAAGATACAATGTCAATTAAACTTGAACCAAATTGTGTCAGTGGAAATGATGTTCTGACGGTAGAATGCCTTGGTAAGTCTTTTGATAAACTACATCTTTTTTCAGATATTAATTTTGAATTAAAAAGAGGAGAGCATGTTGCTTTGATTGGGGATAATGGTACGGGAAAAACTACTATTTTAAAGATTATCAATGATATTATTGAGGCAGATTGCGGCACGATTAAGCTTGGAACTAATGTACATATTGGGTATTACGACCAGGAACATCACAATTTGAATGATTCTAACACGCTTTTTGAAGAGATTTCAGATGCATATCCGAATATGACAAACACAAAAATCAGAAACACTCTAGCAGCATTTATGTTTACAGGTGATGATGTATTTAAGAATGTCAAAGATTTAAGTGGTGGTGAAAAAGGAAGACTTTCCTTAGCAAAATTAATGTTATCGGAAGCTAATCTTATAATATTAGATGAACCTACAAACCACCTTGATATGACATCTAAAGAAATACTTGAAAATGCAATAAACAATTATGAGGGCACTGTATTTTATGTTTCTCATGACAGATATTTTATTAATCAGACCGCGTCAAGAATTCTAGAACTTACTAATACAAAAATTATCAACTATCTTGGAAATTATGATTATTACGAAGAAAAAAGGGAAGAATTGACGAATATATTTGCACCTGCTAACGAAAAAGAAACAAAAAAGGCAACTGTTTCTAATGGAAAACAGGATTATTTAGAAAGGAAGGCTGAGGCTGCAAGGATTAGGAAATTGAAAAATGATATTTCAAAAGTAGAGAAAGAGATTAAGAAGAATGAGGATAGACTTAATGAACTTGATTTGTTATTAGAAGATCCTGCTATTTCTACGAATTCTGCAAAACTTAATGAGATAAGCAGAGAACAAAATGAAATTAGTGAACGTTTAGATGAATTGATGGACGAATGGGAGATTTTATCGGACCAGTTGGATTGACATATTGGTCGGACTAGTCGGGCTGATAAGTCGGGCCGGTTAGATTGATAAAAAATTGACAATATTGTCCGTTATTACTATAATTATAGATAAAATTAATTTTATAGATTTTATAAACATAATCTTAATAAATTATATTATACAATACTTAAAATTTTTAAATGTTAAGATTATAATTTTAAAAAATATATGAATTTAAAACTAAAAATAAAGCAAAGTATAAATAGGGAGATTATAAATGAACAAAATATCCAAGGCGGTAGTTACAAGACTGCCACGTTATTACAGATATTTAGATGAGTTGCGTCAGCAGAATATTGAACGAATATCCTCAAAGGAATTAAGTAAATTAATGAATGTTACTGCGTCACAGATTAGACAGGATTTGAACAATTTTGGCGGTTTTGGACAGCAGGGATATGGTTATAATGTTCAGTATTTGTATGAGGAAATTGGAAAACTTTTAGGCTTAGATGTAAAGCATAAGATGATTATTGTTGGAGCAGGAAATTTAGGCAGAGCAATTGCAAATTATGGGAATTTTAAAAACAGAGGATTTGAAATTGTTGCCTTATTTGATAAAAATCCTGATTTAATAGGAAAAACAACTGCTCATGGAAAAATTCTTGATATTGAATGTGTTTATGATTATGTAAAAGAGCATAATGTTGAAATTGTTGCGCTGACTTTGCCTAAAGGGCCTGCTAAAAAAATTGCGCAAAAACTTGCAGAGTGCGGAGTTAAAGCGTTTTGGAATTTTGCACATACAGATTTGAGTTTTTCTGATGATATTATTGTGGAAAATGTTCACTTATCAGAAAGCCTGATGAAACTTACATATAGAATTTCAGAAAAAGAAGATGCTGAAATTAATGGATAATATTAATTAGTATAAGATTAGAGACAACTATGATTGATTTTTTTTAAAATTAAGAATATTTAGGTAAATTCAATATACAGTGCTAATCATATTGCTAAGTATGATAAGGAGTGAGTCATGAAATATATTGTTACAGGCAAAGATATGAAAAAAGTAGATGATTACACTATTAATAAAATAGGTATACCTTCACTTGTGTTAATGGAACGTGCAGCCTTATGTGTTACGGATGCTGTCTGCAAAAACGAATCGAAGGATAAAAAAATTTTGGTTGTAGCAGGAGTTGGAAACAATGGAGCAGACGGTGTTGCAGTCTGTAGAATGTTACATTTGAAAGGATATAATGTCAGCCTGTATATTATCGGAAATATTAAAAAAGCAACTGATGAATTTAAAAGTCAGCTTAAGATAGGAAAAAAAACAGGTATTCCTATTGTAGATACTTATTTCGAGGCGGATGTCGTGATTGATGGCATATTTGGAATAGGTCTTACAAGGGATGTTGTGGGAATTTATGCGGATATAATTAAAAAAATTAACCGAGGCAAAAATATTGTCTATGCAGTTGATATACCATCAGGTGTCAATGCTGACAATGGGAAAATATGTGGAAGTTCTATAAATGCCAATTATACAATTACTTTTGGAAGCTACAAAATAGGAACGGTTTTATATCCTGGAGCTGAATGCTGTGGGAAAGTTATTGTTGCAGATATTGGATTTCCAAAAGATGCATATGAGCAAATTGTTGAGCCAATAAGAACAGCTTCGGTAGAGGATTTTGAATTTATTCCACCAAGACCGAATTACTCTAATAAAGGTACTTATGGAAAAGTTCTGATTATTGCCGGAAGCGATGATATATCAGGAGCAGCTGTTTTGTGTGCAAGTGCTGCTTTTAGAGTAGGTGCCGGCTTGGTAAGGGTTTTTACTGCTAAGACGAATAGACAGATTATTCAGAGATTATTGCCGGAGGCTATGGTTAATAACTATGATATTGATGATTTTGATATGAAATCCCTAGAATCGTGTCTTAAATGGTGCGATGTTGTTGCCATTGGACCGGGAATTGGTATTGGTAATATTCAAAAGAAGATGATAGCTAAGGTACTTGAATTTGATTTGCCTACAGTTATTGATGCAGATGGAATTAATAATATTTCAGAAGATGATAGTTTAAAGAAGATGCTTCACAAAAAAGTGGTTATAACGCCACATTTGGCTGAACTTAGTAGATTTCTAAAGGTTCCTGTAGAAACTATTAAGGCAGATTTGATTAAGTTTGGAAGAGAAATAAATTATAAATATAACATTAATTGCATTTTAAAGGATGCTAGAACTGTAATCACAACTCAAAAAGAGACTTTTGTCAACCTTTCAGGTAATTGTGGAATGGCTACAGCGGGTTCGGGTGATGTCTTGACAGGTGTTGTGGCTGCACTTATAGGTATAGGTGTTGATTTTGATAATGCTACAATTTTAGCACCATATATTCATGGTTTAGCAGGAGATATTGCAGAAAAAAATGTCTCAAAAACTTCCATGATGGCTAGAGATATAATTGATGGAATTAATAGTTTGTTTAAAAGGATGAAATAATGAAACAAATAGAAGAATATAATAGAGTGTATGCAAGGATAGACTTAGATGCCATTAAAGAAAATATAAAATTGTTAAAGGAAAAGCTTAATCCTGAGACAGAAATAATTGGTGTAATTAAGACAGATGGCTATGGACATGGTGCGATTCCGATTGCAAAAACAATAGATGATTTGTGTCATGGATTTGCTGTAGCTACAGCATGGGAAGGCCACAATCTTAGAAGACATAATATTACAAAGCCTATTTATATTTTAGGATATGTGCCGGATTGCTCATATGATTTAGTTATTGAAGAAGAAATGTTGCCACCAATATTTACATACAAAATGGCGAAGGATTTTTCTGAACATGCAGTAAAGTTGAATAAAATCGTAAATTTTAATATAGCAGTTGATACGGGAATGAGTCGTATAGGTTATATTCCATCAAAAAAGGCAATAGATGAGATTGTAGAAATAAGCAAGTTGCCAAATATAAAAATTCAGTCTATTTTTACTCATTTTGCGAAAGCTGATTATGCAGATAAATCATCGGCAAACAGACAGTTTGAAGAATATATGGATTTTATTACAAAATTAGAAGAAAAAGGTGTGAAAATTCCTATTCATCAATGTGCAAATAGTGCAGCGATGATGGAAATGCCAAAGACTTCACTTAATGTTTCGAGAGCAGGAATAGCAATGTATGGTCTATATCCATCAGAGGAAATGGATAAGGATAATGTGAAGCTGATACCGGCAATGTCAATTTACAGTCATGTAGTTTATGTTAAGAATATTGAAGCAGGGAGAAGTGTAAGCTATGGTGAGACATTCACTGCAAAAAATAATATGACAATAGCAACTATTCCAATAGGCTATGGCGATGGATATCCACGTAATCTTAGCAATAAAGGTTATGTACTTATTAATGAAAAAAAATGTCAGATTTTAGGTAGAATCTGTATGGACCAGTTTATGGTTGATGTAACAGGAATGGAAGTCAAAGAAGGAGATAAGGTTGTTATCGTAGGAAAAGACGGTAAAGAAGAAATACTGATTGATGATTTATCAGTGATGGCAGGAACATTTAATTATGAATTTATATGTGATTTAGGAAAACGAGTTCCAAGAGTTTTTGTTAAGGATAATAAAATTGTAGGTTGCAAGGATTATTTTGATGATGACTATGTAGTTGAAATATAATTACCATAAAAACGAGATTTAGCTATAACAATAATTACTATAAAAATGAGATTTAACTATAACAATAATTATTAAAAAATTAGATATTGAATACACATTACAAAAATTGGAATACTTATATATAAAGATTATGATTTATTTTTTAATTTTTTTATAAACAATTTTTGGAGTGTGAAAATGGTAATCAGACGAGGGGATATATATTATGCAGATTTAAGACCTGTTGTTGGTTCAGAACAGGGAGGAATAAGACCGGTTCTTGTTATACAGAATGATACAGGAAACAGGCACAGCCCAACAGTGATTGTAGCAGCAATAACATCAAAGATGACAAAGGCAAAATTGCCAACACATGTAAAAATAGAGTGTGATAAATGCAATATTATAAAAGACTCAATTATTTTACTTGAACAGTTAAGAACAATTGATAAGAAAAGATTAAAGGATAAAGTGTGTCATCTAGACAGCGAAATATTAAAAACTGTAGATGATGCTTTGTTAGTTAGCCTTGAATTAGATACATAATAAGATAGCTTGGTTGACTATTGACTTATAAAATGCTAAAATTTCAGATGGTTTAGAAATATAAGAATACGGAAGAGAGGATTAATATGTCAGGACATTCAAAATTTGCGAATATTAAACATAAGAAAGAAAAAAATGATGCGGCGAAGGGGAAGATCTTTACAGTGATCGGTCGTGAGCTTGCAGTTGCAGTGAAGGAGGGCGGTCCGGATCCGGCAAATAACAGCAGGCTTCGAGACGTCATTGCGAAAGCAAAGGCAAATAATATGCCGAATGATACGATCGACCGCGGTATTAAAAAAGCGGCCGGAGACGCAAGTGCAGTGAATTATGAGCAGGTAACGTAT
>CAYWUE010000030.1:0-22975 GCA_964461415.1 uncultured Eubacterium sp. | reverse complement strand
TTACACACTTCCAGCCGGCACAGCCTACTACAGTAGGTAAGAGAGCAACTCTTTTGCTTATGAAATTAAAATTAGACTTAGATGATCTTGATTACATCATTGATAATATGATGCTTCTTGGAAGCAAGGGTACTACAGGTACACAGGCTAGCTTCCTTGAATTGTTCGAAGGAGATCATGAAAAGATTAAAGAATTAGAAAATAAGATTGCGCAGAAGATGGGATTTGAAAAGTGTTTCCCTGTTTCAGGACAGACTTATTCAAGAAAGATGGACACAAGAGTTCTTAATGTACTTGCCGGCATTGCAGCTAGTGCACATAAGTTCTCAAATGACATCAGACTTTTGCAGCACCTTAAAGAAATCGAAGAACCGTTTGAAAAGAATCAGATTGGTTCATCGGCTATGGCTTACAAGCGTAACCCGATGAGAAGTGAAAGAATTGCCTCATTATCTAATTATGTAATGGTTACAGCTTTAAATCCTGCAATTACATCGGCTACGCAGTGGTTTGAAAGAACATTAGATGATTCAGCTAATAAACGATTAAGCGTTCCGGAGTCATTCCTTGCAATTGATGGTATTCTTGATTTGTATCTCAATGTTGTAGATGGATTAGTTGTTTATGATAAGGTTATCGAAAAGAGACTTATGAGCGAGCTTCCATTTATGGCAACAGAAAATATTATGATGGATGCTGTTAAGGCAGGTGGAGACAGACAGGAACTTCACGAAAAAATACGTGAACTTTCTATGGAAGCAGGAGCAAATGTTAAACAGAAAGGTCTTGATAATAACCTTCTTGAACTTATTGCAAATGATGAAGCATTCAATATGTCTTACGAAGACTTACAGAAGACAATGGACCCATCTAAGTATGTTGGACGCTCACCTGAACAGGTTGAAGAATTCTTGGCAGAAGAAATAAAACCTATACTTGATGCAAACAAAGAATTGCTTGGAATGAGTGCAGAAATTAACGTTTAAATGACTGCAACAAAGAATAGAAAGAAAATGTATAAAGTAATTGTACCTGTAAATAGGACAGAAAGCATATAAAATTGTGTTTTTTCTGTGAAACTATGACGATATTGTGGCTAAATAAAATAAAGACTTTAAATATTGAAGTAAATATGTTAAAATCAGTTGTATGCGTGAAAAAGGAAGCATAGCTATGTTTCCTGACATATGACTGATTTTTTCGTAGAAAATATCAATCTGAAGTGAATGGATTATTTTTACTTCGCCTAAAAAAATATATAAAGAAAGAGATTAAATCAGGTCGTAATAAATAGAAGAGGAGAAATTAGAAAATGTTTAAAAAAGTAGTAGCAGTTGGATGTTCTGCAATTTTAGCATTGTCATTAGTGGCATGCGGAAGCGGAGATAAGAAAGCAGAGGATGAAACAGTAAGTGAAAGCGAAGTTTCAACAGTATATGCTGTAAAGGATGAAGAAATCAAGGTTGATAGTGGTGTAATCAAACTTGCTGATTACAAACAGTTAGTAGTATATGAAGATGATATAAAAGTAACTGATGATGTATATAAGTCACAGGTTGATTATATCTTAGAACAGAATGCAACATATGAAGAAAAGAAGAGCGCTAAGATTACATCAGATGACAAGGTAACAGTAGATTACTCAGGTCAGATTAAGGTTAATGGAAAGAAAGTTACATTTGATGGTGGTACAGCATCAGACCAGGAAATTAACTTATCAACAGATAGTACAAGCTATATTGATGGATTTACAAGCGCGTTAGAAGGAAAACATAAAGTAGGCGACAAGTTTACTAAGAAAATGAAATTCCCAGATGATTATTCTAATACAACTAAGATTGATGGAGAAGATGTTAGCCTTGCAGGTCAGTCAGTTTGGTTTACATTTACAATTAAGAGCATTTCTGTAAAAACAGTTCCTGAATTAACAGATGAATTTGTAACAGAAAAATTTGGAGCATATGGTGTTACAGATGTAAAATCATTTGAAACATATGCAAAGAAGCAGATGAGAATGTCTAATATTATGAATAAGGTTTGGAATGATTTCGTAGAATCATGTCAGGTTGTTTCATATGATAAAGAACAGAAAGAAAGTTTAAAGCAAGTTGCTGATGCAAATTATGAATCACAGGTTGAGTCACAGTACGGTGTAGACCTTGACTCATATCTTGAAGCAGCTTCAATGTCAAAGGAAGATTGGGATGCTAACATTATGACTCAGGTTGAATCTTCATTAAAGTCAAAAATGGTTTATGAAGCATTCGCTAAAGCAGTTGGTATTCTTCCATCAGATTCAGATTACAAGAAAGAGGCAGAAACACTTGCTCAGCAGAATTCTATGTCAGTTGAAGAACTTGAATCAACTTACGGAAAATCAGAAGTTGAGGCCGCAGTTATTTCACAGAGAGTACAGGATTATGTTGCTGAAAATACAACTGTTAAGGAAGGCTCAGAGCCTACAACAGCAGCTGAAACAACAGTAGCAGAAACAACAGCAGAATAAATTAAAATTAAATAAACTAAATTAAAAGCACAGTCAATATGACATGCCACAATTAATCAGAAATTTGATTAGGTAAGGCAATTAGTATAGGCTGTGTTTTTATTTTTTTTGATAGGTTTTTGATATGTAGTGAAAAACTAAAAATTAATTGCATATGTTTTGCAAATATGTTAAATTAGTCCTCGGATGGTATTCGGAAGAAACTATACCCTAAGGAATTGACGACTATAGATGACTGATGAGACAGGAGCTCATATCTTTAGAATGAGACTCGTTACCCTAATAAAAAAGGAGGGATGCCCATGAAGTTTGGATTTATAGGAGCAGGGAAGGTAGGATTTTCCCTGGGAAAATATTTAGCAATAAATAATCAGCATGTCGCTGGTTATTATAGTGAATTTTATGAAGATGCTGTCAAAGCAGCAGAGTTTACACAGACTAAGCACTATTCTGATTTGAACGAATTAGTAAAAGAAAGTGATGTGCTTTTTTTGACTGTAACTGATAGTCAGATAGAAAATGTGTGGAAACAGTTAAAATTATGTCAGATCAAGAACAAGATAGTGTGTCATTGTAGTGGCGCATTGTCATCAGAAGTCTTTTCAGGTATAGCAGAGCATAAATGCTTTGGATATTCAATTCATCCTTTATTTGCAGTAAATGGCAAATATGAATCTTATAAAGAACTTTCCAGTAGTTATTTTACAATAGAAGGCAGTTCGGAAAAACTCGATGTGATGTGTAAGGTTTTTACGGATATAGGAAATAATGTGTGCGTTATAAAAAAGGAAGATAAAGTAAAATATCATGCAGCGGCGGCAATGGCCAGTAACCTGGTGGTAGGTTTATTAAATGCCAGTGAAAATCTTCTGAAAGAGTGTGGTTTTGATAATAAATCAGCGCAAGAGGCATTATCTTCTATAATAAGAGGAAATGTGGAACATATAATAAACGAAGGAACCATTCAGGCATTAACAGGTCCAATAGAACGCAATGATGTAACAACAGTGAAAAAACATCTTTTGGCATTAGATGGAAATAATAAAGAAATTTATAAGGCAGTTTCTAAGGAACTAGTTGAGATTGCCAAGAAAAAAAATAATAATGACTATAAAGAAATGATGGAATTATTGGAAATATAGCAAAAAGGTTGTTTGCTAATAGAAAAGATGGAGGAATATAGATTAAAATGAAGAATACAGTAAGTACATTATTAAAACAGAAGAATGAAGGAAAAAAAATATCAATGATAACATGTTATGATTACTCAACAGCCAAATTAATGGAAGAAGTAGGAATAAATACTATTTTGGTTGGAGATTCATTGGGTAATACAATGCTTGGATATTCAGATACAATACAGGTAACAATGGAAGACATGATACATCATAGTGCAGCAGTATCACGAGGTATCAAGGACATTTTGTTAGTGTGTGACATGCCATTTATGTCATATCAGACATCACCATATGATGCAGTAGTAAATGCAGGACGTCTTATGAAAGAAGGTCACGCCAATATGGTTAAATTAGAAGGTGGAAAAGAAGTATGCCCACAGATAGAAGCTATAGTTAAGGCATCTATTCCGGTATGTGCTCATTTAGGTCTTACACCGCAGTCAATTAATGCATTGGGTGGTTATAAGGTACAAGGCAAGAATGAGAATGATGCTCAAAAACTCATAGATGATGCTAAAGCTGTACAGGCTGCGGGAGCATCAATGTTGGTTCTTGAATGTGTTCCGGCTAAACTTGCAAAGAAAATAACAGAAATGCTTGATATTCCAACTATTGGAATTGGGGCCGGTAATGAATGCGACGGACAAGTACTTGTATTCCAGGATATGCTTGGTATGTTTACAGATTATGTACCAAAATTTGTAAAACAGTTTGCTAATGTTGGTGAAGTAATGAAGCAGGCATTCAGAGATTATATGAATGAAATCCAGTCAGGTGCATTTCCGGCAGAAGAACATTCTTATAAAATAGATGATGATATTATAGAAAAGCTATATTAAATTATATTTTCACAAAAAATATTAAAGATATATGGAATATGTCGGCAATAGAAAGGTAAATATTTCATAAGAAGAAATTTACTAAAAAGGAGTTTAGTGTAAAAAAATAATTTTACATTACTATTTTTGTCTGAATAAAGAGAAAGGAATCGAGATTAAGATGAAAGTTGTAACTACAATTAAGGAAGTTAGAGAAAATGTAAAAGCATGGAAAAGAGAGGGAAAGACAGTTGGATTTGTACCGACAATGGGATATCTTCATGAAGGCCATGGAAGTTTGATTAAGAAAGCAAGAGAAAATAATGATAAGGTAGTTGTAAGTATTTTTGTTAACCCGATGCAGTTTGGTCCGACAGAAGATTTGGAAAGCTATCCTAGAGATTTGGATAAGGATAGCAAGTATTGCGAAAGCCTAGGAGCAGACTTGATTTTTCATCCGGAACCGGAAGAAATGTATCATGAGGATTTTAGTTCATATGTAGATATGTCAGTTCTCACAGAAGAACTTTGTGGACTTAGCAGACCTGTACATTTTAGAGGTGTTTGTACTGTAGTAAATAAGTTGTTTAATATAGTTCAGCCAGACAACGCATATTTTGGTGAAAAAGATGCACAGCAGTTAGCTATAATTAAGCATATGGTATCTGATTTGAATATGGATGTAAATGTGGTAGGATGTCCTATAGTTCGCGAGGAAGATGGTTTGGCTAAGAGTTCTAGAAATACTTACCTTTCCGAAGAAGAAAGAAAAGCAGCATTAATTCTTAGTCAGACAATTGAACTTGCAAAAAAATTAATTGCTGAGGGGGAAAAAGATGCAGATGTAATTGTAGAAAAAATGAAAGCAAATATAGAAACAGAACCATTGGCAAAAATAGATTATGTAAAAGCTGTAAATGGACTTACAATGCAGCAACAAAAAGAAATAAAGGCACCAATGCTAATAGCAATGGCAGTTTACATTGGAAAAACAAGATTAATTGACAACGTGATATTGGCTTAAGCCATGCATTTACAAATATCAGTTATAGTTAGGAAAGTTTACTTTCCTAACTGTAACCTGATATTTGTAAATATAGGGCGCAGCCCGCTCACTGAAAAAAAAGCGAAGCGTTTTTGAAGTGAGGCATGGGTTAAGATAAATATAGGGCGCAGCCCGCTCACTGAAAAAAAAGCGAAGCGTTTTTGAAGTGAGGCATAGGTTAAGATAAATATAGGGCGCAGCCCGCTCACTGAAAAAAAGCGAAGCGTTTTTGAAGTGAGGCATGGGTTAGTTACACTAAACTAAAATAATAGGAGAATAAAAATGTATATTAATATGTTAAAAAGTAAAATACACAGGGCGACTGTAGTTCAGTCAGAACTCGACTATGTAGGAAGCATCACAGTAGATGAAGAATTGATGGAAGCATCAGGGATTTATGAATATGAAAAAGTTCAAATTGCTGATGTTGACAATGGAAACAGATTTGAGACATATGTTATTGCAGGAGAGCGAGGTTCAGGAATGATTTGTCTGAATGGTGCCGCTGCACATATGGTAAATATTGGAGATAAGATTATTATTATGAGTTATGCTCAGATGACACCTGAGGAAGTCAAAGATAATAAACCAAAGGTAGTTTTCGTTGATGATGATAACAAGATTACTAGGGTGACAAATTACGAAAAGCATGGAAGATTATTTGAACTAGAAAAATAATTATATTGTAATATAAAAGTATTAAATCTCATCACATTTATATAGTAAATTACGGAAGGTGAAAATTATGTTAAAAGGAAAAACGGTTGTATTAGGAGTGACAGGCAGCATTGCGGCATACAAAATTGCAAACCTTGCCAGTATGTTGGTAAAACAGCATTGCAGTGTACATGTTATAATGACAAAAAATGCAACAAACTTCATAAACCCCATTACATTTGAAACATTAACAAATCATAAATGCCTTGTTGATACATTTGACAGAAATTTTGAATTTAGTGTGGAGCATGTGTCGTTGGCAAAACAGGCTGATTTGTTTTTGGTAGCACCTGCAAGTGCGAATGTCATAGGAAAAATAGCAGGGGGCATAGCAGACGACATGTTAACGACTACTATTATGGCTTGCAAATGTCCTAAGGTGATTTCACCGGCGATGAATACCAATATGTTTGAAAATCCTATTCTTCAGGATAATATTCAAAAACTAAAGAATTATGGATATGAAATAGTTGAGCCGGCAAGTGGATATTTAGCATGTGGTGATACCGGAAAGGGTAAGATGCCTGAGCCAGAGGTACTTATGTCATACATAATGAAGCACATTGCCTGTGAAAAAGATTTGGAAGGAAAAAAAGTACTTATTACAGCAGGTCCAACAATGGAAAAGATTGACCCGGTTCGTTTTATAAGTAATCATTCAACAGGAAAAATGGGTTATGCCATAGCTACAAATGCTATGCAAAGAGGTGCAGATGTGACATTGGTTACAGGTAAGACACATATTAAGAAACCGGATTTTGTGAATGTAATAGATGTAAATAGCGCTCAGGAAATGTTTGATGAGGTAGATTCAAATTTCGACCGGCAGGATATTGTGATAATGAGTGCAGCAGTGGCAGATTACAGAGCAAAGACTGTTGCTACAGAAAAAATCAAGAAAAAAGATGATGATTATTCTATAGAATTAGAGAGAACTGCAGATATTTTGGGCACAATGTCAAAGCGAAAGAAGAATCAGTTCTTATGTGGATTTTCTATGGAGACAGAAAATATGCTGGAAAATTCAAAGTCTAAGCTTGAAAAGAAAAAGTTAGATATGATTTGTGCAAATAATCTTAAGGTTAATGGGGCGGGATTTGGTACAGATACGAATGTAGTAACAATTATTACAAATGAGAATATAATAGAATTACCATTAGAATCAAAAACACAGGTTGCATCGCACATATTAGATGAGATTGTAAGAAAGATAGACAAATAAGGAGGACAAATGAAAGACAACTTTAAGAAAAAATTATGTGCAACGGTTGCATTTACTATGGTTGCAACTGCAATATTGCCAAATCAAATAACATATGGTAACAAAAATATACAGGCTATAGAAACAACTACAAAAAGTAGCACAGACACAGGTGTGGAAATTTCTAGAGAACAGGTATATAATGAAGAAAATATAACAAAAACAGTTAGAATTGCAGATGAAAAAGATAATGCATATGAGCTAGGAAAAGATGATATAGCCGATGATGAAACATCTACAACTACAGTAAAAGTAGATGATGAAATTTCATCTACAACTGAAAATGTTACAACAGAGGTGCCAACAACTACAACTGTGGCACCTACAACTACAACAGCTCCAATTATCCCACCTGTTACAAGCAGCGTTCAGCCATGGGGAAAGAATTCTGCTGGACAGTTTGTTAATGGTAACAAACAGGTTATCTATGGTGCAACAATGAAAGGTATTGATGTAAGTCATCATAATGGAGTAATTGATTGGAAAAAAGTAGCTGCCAGTGATGTTGGATATGCCATTATCAGATGCGGATATGGCGACAATATAAAATCTCAGGATGATAAAAAATGGGCAGATAATGTAGCAGGGTGTGAAAAATATAATATTCCATTCGGTGTGTATATATATTCATATGCAACCACAACAAAGCAGGCAAAAAGTGAAGCTAGGCATGTCTTAAGACTAATAAAGGGTCACAAATTAAATTTTCCAATCTATTATGATATGGAGGATGCGGTACAGGCTAACTTATCAAAGTCTAAAAGAACCCAAATTGCCAATACATTTTTAGAGACAATTAAAAATGCGGGTTATGAGTGTGGGATTTATGCTAATCTTAATTGGTGGAACAATTATTTAGATGCAAGTCTTGGAAATGACAGCTTATGGAGAACATGGGTTGCTCAATATAATGATAATGGATGTAATTATAAAAAAGAATATAGTATGTGGCAGAGCTCGTCTACTGCAAAAGTTAGCGGTGTAAATGGCAATGTTGACATCAACTTTTGGTTTGGACCAGTAAGAGACAGAAATTACGATATTACTGTCAAAAAAGGTGCAGTGTCTGTAACAACTACAGCTGTGAAAAAACCAGGAAGAGTAACAATAAAATCCATTAAGACAGGAAAGAAAAAAGTTACAGTAAAGTGGAAGAAAGTTTCTTCTGTTAAGGGATATAAGATACAGTATTCTACGTCAAAGAAATTTAAAGCATCAAAGACTAAGTCAAAATATACGACAAAAAGAAGTATTACAATTAAAAAATTAAAATCTAAGAAAACATATTATTTTAGAATTAAGGCTTACAAATTAAACTCTTCTAAAAAGAAAGTATATTCAAGTAAGTGGAGTAAAGTAAAGCATAAGAAAGTAAAATAAAGTATAACAAATGAGCTGTCGCACTAGGTGAATGATATATATCCAGGATTTTTGGGACATATTACCTAGTGTGACAGCTCATTTTTATAAAAAGTAATTTATTAACCCTTGTAATCTAATTATTTAACCTAAAACTTTTATTCCACCGTATTTTCTGATTTTTAATACGTGACAGGAACCTTTTCCGAAAATATCATCTAAATCTTTTCTATAGTTTTCCACAAAATCATTCTTTACGAAGGCCTGAATTGTTCCGGCAAAACCGCCGCCATGTACACGACAAATTCCATTGTCACCTAATACATTTTCACTGACTGCTAGAGCGACAGAAACAGGTTGGTTTTGAACATTCTTATTAGAATAAATATTTTGTAAATATTTGTAGGAAGAATTTCCTGATTCCTTTATAAGTGAAAGGAAATAGTCAAACTGATTATCTTTTAATGCGTCGACTTCTTTTTTTACACGTTCATTTTCGTTAAAGAAATGCATTGCGCGAAGGAAACTCCTGTTACCCACTTTTTTGAAAATTTCAGGAGCCTTTTCGAAGAATTCTTTAGAGTCAATATCGTTTAAGAAATCTTTGTTAAACAATGATGCAACTTCTTTCATTTCAGATGGAATGGCCGCATAGTCATCTGTCAGATCAGCGTGAGACCCTTTAGTATCAACTATGCAGAGGCTATACCCTTTTTCGGCAATATTGAAATTAATTTTTTCTACTATAGGGTTAGCAGGATTTTTAAAATTAATATGAACAAATCCACCTACAGAACAAGCCATTTGGTCCATAAGTCCGCATGGTTTTCCGAAAAATACATTTTCGGCATACTGGCTTATAATTGCAATATCTATAGGGGAAACCTTCATTTCGTTATACATTCCTGAAAGAATTGTTCCGATAATAGCTTCAAACGCTGCTGATGAAGAAAGTCCTGCACCGTTTAAAACATCGCTTGTAACATATGCCTTAAATCCTCCGGTCTTGTAACCGTGGTCATTCATTCCTCTTATTACACCCTTAATTAAAGAAGCTGTTGTTCCAAAATCTTCTTCATTAACACACACATCATCAAGGTTAATGCTTAGTGGAGAATATCCTTCTGAAACGAGTTCAATAGTATTTTCTTCATTAGAACCTACAACAGCAATAGCATCTAAATTGATTGATGCTGCTAAAACCATACCATGCTGATGGTCTGTGTGATTGCCACCAACCTCGGTTCGCCCTGGTGCACTGTAGATTTCAACATCTTCATTTCCGAAAAGTTCAGAATATTTATTTAATGCCTTAATATATCTGTCTTTTTGATATTTTATCATATCTGCATCATCATAATAGATATCTGCTAATAGGTCGTTGTGTTTATTGTTTAAAAATTCTTCTTTCAATATGGTTATATTTGCCATTATAAACCTCCGCTTTTGTATAAATATTATCTTACAGAAATTGTCTTAGAATAAAATTGCTGTAAAAATCCTGCTTTGAAATTCATAGCATAAAAGGTATAGAATTTCATACATAATAGTTCAAGAATAATTCTATTCTCAATAAAAATCAATAGATAAAATAAACAAATTTGATATGAAATTTGTAAGATGAAAATTAGATAGTAAAAATGGGATAAAAATGTTTTTTGACAAGATGATATGTACTTTATTTTTAAACGGTGCTATACTAAACAGGTGAAAATAATGTAGTATGTTAGGGTTGAACATTATTTCATGGAATGATTAAGGTTAATAAAATTAAGTTTTAGCCATAATCATATTGTACAAATAAATATAGTAGACTATTCAGGAGGAACTCATGAGCAAAGTTAAGAGAGTGTATGTGGAAAAAAAGCAACCATTTGCTGTTACTGCAAAGGAACTTACAGAAGATATCAAGGGATATCTTGAGGTTGAAGCGTTAAAGGATGTAAGAGTACTTGTAAGATATGACGTTGAAAACATATCGGAAGAAACTTACAAGAGAGCATTGACATCAGTATTTTCGGAACCACCGGTAGATGATGTTTATGAAGAAGCATTCCCTTATGATTCTAAAACTTCTAAAGTTTTTAGTGTTGAATATTTGCCGGGACAGTTTGACCAGAGAGCAGATTCAGCACTTCAATGCGTTAAGTTTTTGAATGAGGACGAAGAACCTGTTATAAAAACAGCCACTACTTATGTATTAGAGGGTGATATATCTGATTCTCAGTTTGAGCAGATTAAAAATTACTGCATCAATCCTGTTGATTCAAGAGAGACAGGTTTAGAAAAACCAGAAACTCTGGTTACAGAATTTGAAGAACCGG
This sequence comes from uncultured Eubacterium sp., assembly GCA_964461415.1. GTDB lineage: Bacteria > Bacillota > Clostridia > Lachnospirales > Lachnospiraceae > Eubacterium_G. The sequence continues at coordinate 11,767 of CAYWUE010000030.1, read as the reverse complement.
CAGATGTTGTTATTTTTGATGGCTTTAAGGACATGGAAGAAGCACCTTTGAAGGAATTGTATGATTCTCTTGGACTTGCTATGACATTTAAAGATTTTCTACATATTCAGAATTATTACAAGAATGAAGAAAACAGAGACCCGTCAATGACAGAAATCAGAGTGTTAGATACATATTGGTCAGATCATTGTCGTCATACTACATTTAATACGGAATTAACAGATATTACATTTGATGATGGATTTTTTAAAGAACCTATCGAACAATCTTATAAGGAATATCTTGATACAAGAAAAGATGTTTTTGGAGAAAGAAAAGATAAATTTGTTTGTCTTATGGATCTTGCACTTATTGCAATGCGTAAGCTAAAAAAAGAAGGAAAGCTTGATGACCAGGAAAAATCTGATGAAATCAATGCATGCAGTATCGTGGTGCCGGTAGAAGTTGATGGTAAGACAGAAGAATGGTTGGTTAACTTCAAAAATGAAACACACAATCATCCTACAGAAATAGAACCTTTCGGTGGTGCAGCTACTTGTCTTGGAGGTGCTATAAGAGATCCATTGTCAGGACGTACATATGTATATCAGGCTATGCGTGTAACAGGTGCGGCTGACCCGACAAAGTCTATGGCAGAAACACTTTCAGGAAAATTGCCACAGAAGAAATTGGTTCAGGGCGCAGCTAACGGATATAGCTCATATGGTAACCAGATAGGTTTGGCTACCGGTTTGGTTAAGGAAATTTATCATCCGGATTATGTTGCAAAGAGAATGGAAATTGGAGCTGTTATGGGAGCGGCACCAAGAAGAGCTGTTCAAAGGCTTAATTCTGATCCGGGAGATATTATTATATTATTAGGCGGACGTACAGGTAGAGATGGATGTGGTGGTGCTACCGGCTCATCAAAGATTCATACAGAGGAATCTATTGAGACGTGTGGTGCAGAAGTTCAGAAGGGAAATGCACCTACAGAGCGTAAGCTACAGAGACTGTTCAGAAGAGAAGAAGTCAGCCATATTATCAAAAAATGTAATGATTTTGGTGCCGGTGGTGTTTCAGTTGCAATTGGTGAATTGGCTGATGGATTGCATATCAATCTTGATAAGGTGCCTAAAAAGTATGCAGGTCTTGACGGAACAGAAATTGCTATTTCTGAATCGCAGGAAAGAATGGCAGTTGTTGTGGATAAGAATGATGTAGAGCAGTTCCTTTCATATGCTAACGAAGAAAATTTAGAGGCTACAGTTGTGGCAGAAGTTACTAAAGAGCCTAGATTAGTATTAGAATGGAGAGGAAAAGAAATTGTTAATCTTTCAAGAGCATTTCTTGATACTAATGGTGCTCATCAGGAGACAACTGTTGAAGTTGATATGCCTGATGAAAAAGACAACTTCTTTAATAAACAGCCTGTAAACAATGTAAAACAAAAATGGTTAGAAACATTGGCAGACTTAAATGTTTGTTCACAGAAAGGACTAGTTGAAAAATTTGACGGTTCAATCGGTGCAGGGTCAGTATTTATGCCATTTGGTGGAAAATATCAGATGACAGAGACACAGACTATGGTTGCAAAACTTCCTGTATTAAAAGGTAATTGTGATACAGTAACAATGATGTCATATGGATTTGATCCTTATCTTTCAAGTTGGAGTCCGTATCATGGAGCAATGTATGCAGTAGTTGATTCAATTGCAAAGATTGTTGCAACAGGTGGTGATTACAAGAAGGTACGTATGACTTATCAGGAATATTTCAGACGTATGACAGAAGATCCACGCCGCTGGAGTCAGCCATTTGCAGCACTTCTTGGTTCATTTGATGCACAAATGGGATTTGGCTTGCCATCAATAGGTGGAAAAGATAGTATGTCCGGAACATTTAATGATATTGACGTGCCACCAACACTTGTATCATTTGCGGTTGATGTTGCTAGAGAAAAAGATATTATTACTCCTGAATTCAAAAAGGCAGGAAATAAGATTGTAAAATTTGAAATTATAAAAGATAAATATGACAAGCCGGTATATGAAGAAATTATGAAATTGTATGATCAAATTCATAATATGATTCAAGAAGGTGTTATTATTTCTGCATATGCTGTTGATGGAAAAGGTGTTATTCCGGCAGTTAGTAAGATGGCATTTGGTAATAAGATTGGTGTAAGTATTAGCGGAAGAATTCCGGGAGCCGATTTATTTGCACCGGGATTTGGCGATATTGTTGCAGAAATTCCGGTCGACAGATTAGATGATATATCAGCAAGCTATATTCTTTTGGGAGAAACAAATGACAAAGAAACATTTGAGTATGGCTATGATTCAATTCCTATGGAGGAGGCGATTAAGGTATGGGAAAAACCATTAGAAAAAGTATTCCCAACCAGAAGTCACAAAGATACATCATTGGTTGACACACCAGTTTATGATAAGAGCAGCATATATGTATGCAAGAATAAAGTAGCAAAGCCAACCGTATTTATACCGGTATTCCCAGGAACAAACTGTGAATATGATAGCGCTAAGGCTTTTGAAAAAGCAGGTGCAAATGTTATTACAAATGTATTTAAAAACTTAACTCCTGAAGATATTAGAGATTCGGTTAAGATTTTTGAAAAAAGTATTAATCAGTCACAGATTATCATGTTCCCAGGTGGATTTAGTGCAGGTGATGAGCCTGATGGTTCTGCTAAATTCTTTGCTACAGCATTTAGAAATGCTAAGATTGAAGAAGCAGTTCATAAGCTTTTAAATGAAAGAGATGGACTTGCACTCGGTATTTGTAATGGTTTCCAGGCACTTATTAAATTAGGATTGGTTCCTAATGGTAAGATTACAGGTCAGGATATTAACTCACCAACACTTACATATAATACAATTAATCGTCATGTTTCAAAGATGGTTTATACTAAGATTGTATCCAACAAGTCACCTTGGCTTCAAGAAGCACAGTTAGGTGGTACATATGTTACACCTGCTTCACATGGTGAAGGTAGATTTGTTGCACCGGAATCAATAATCAAGGATTTGTTTGCTAATGGTCAGGTTGCAACACAGTATGTTAATCATGCAGGACAGCCTACAATGGATGAAGAATGGAATGTTAATGGCTCGTATTATGCTATTGAAGGTATTACAAGTCCGGACGGCAGATGCTTTGGTAAGATGGCTCATATCGAAAGAATTGGTCGTTCTGTAGCAACTAATATTTATGGAGAACAGGATCTAAAAGTATTTGAATCAGGTGTAAAATATTTCAAATAAAAATATTTGATTAGACAAATTATAATATTTATAGCTATAAAAACAGAGTTTTCCTTTTGGGTAACGGCACATAAGGAAGTTTTTTATTAAGGGTACGGTGTAATCCGGTAAAATGGGTTACACCGTATCCTTTTGTCTTTTTTTCTACAAAGCGGAAGCCCTGCGGATTATTCCGGATTTCTTCCATCATAGCAAGGATTTCCTGTTCGGTCGGACATTATCTAAAAGGTGAAGTGTAACCAATCATTAACACCTCAACACTTCGTAGAAACATATCTCTTGTACGGTTATTGATGATGCGATGGCTTTTTCGTATAATATAGCCAAAATAATAATCAGGAGGTTACCATGAATCTTTTAATCGGTGAAAATATTAAGCGGATGCGCCGCGAGCGCAATCTTACACAAAAGGAAATGTCTGCTCATCTCGGTATATCGTTTCAATCCATAAGCAAATGGGAACAAGGGGATGGATATCCGGATATAACTATGCTGCCGTCATTAGCAAATTACTTTGGAATCAGTATTGATGAATTGCTCGGCATGAGCAAAATTGAAAAAAAACATCAATACTGTAAAATCAATCAAATATGGGATGAAAACAATAAGAAAGGTTTGCACCAAGAGAATGTCGCGCTTATGCGCAAATCACTAAAAAACTTTCCGAACGATTCTTTTTTACTCGTTCAGCTATCCACATCACTTGAAAAACTGGATGGAACAAATGAAGAAAAACTCCAACATTTGCGAGAATCCATAGCTATTCAGGAACAAATTATTCAATATGGAGAAGACTCAGAGGTGCGCAACGCAACACTTTATAACATATGTTTCGCATATTGGAAAGTCGGCGAATATAGCAAGGCGTTGGAGCAAGCAAGGAAACTTCCAAATCTCTACAAAGCGCGCGAAAATGCTCTTGTATATTTTCTGCAAGGTGAGAAAAAAAATAAGGTTGCAAGAGAAGCGCTAACTCCGATTGCATGGGTAATGGCTCATCACATGACCGCCCTCTATGAAACAGAAAATGACCCAATCTATCTGACCAAAGCAGAAAAGATACTCGACATACTTTTTACGAGTGAAACTGAAAACAATTTTATCAAATCAATTCGTGAGCGAATCCGTAAGAGAGTTCCGCAGTAACACAAATCAAGGAATAATCATACCTCTATTCAGGGCAGAGAAAGAAATACAGAGTAAAAAGCATTTTTGCCTTATACTCTGTATTTCTTGTTTTTGCAATGCTCATAAAGTTATATTTTGATGTGTTTTTCAAAACACTGCCTTATGTTGCGTTGTCATTTAGAAAACACTGTTTTTTATAACAAAAACTCTACTATATGAAGATGCTTTGCTAAATACATGCATCCACGTATTTAGCAGGTGAATTTTTGTAAATACAAGCAATTTGCAAAGCAAATTTTATGATTTATTATAATGTTTCATATTTTTGAATGACTCCAATTCCTATAGCATGAGGACCTGTATGAACAGCAGATATAACACCAATTTCAACATTTGTATCTGAATTTAGTTTTATGGATAATTCGTTTTCTACATCTTCCATAAAAGATGCACCTTCAGCTGCATCATAGCCATATCCTGTAGATACCACAAAATTATCTTTGCCACGTTCTGTGATATATTTGTCAGCAATTTGAATAATGTTTTTCTTTAATTTAGTTCTGCTTCTTCCTACGCCACCTAGACCTATTTCTCCGTCCTTAAGAATAATAATCGGTTTAAGGCCTAATTTTCCTGTGGCTGAAACTGCCAGTTTTCCGATTCGTCCACCGACAGTGAGATAATCTAGAGAGCCAACTGTAAAAAATATTCGTGCTGTGCTCATTAATTTCTTAGTATTTTCAATCATAGTGTCAAAAGGTATTTTATCTTCTAACATTTTTACAGCCTGATCAATAATAAGAGCCTGGCTTACAGTATTTTGTTGTGAATCTAATACAATAATTTTTGCATTTGGATAATCTTCTTCAACCAAATCCTTTGCCATGGTTGCAGAGTTGTAAGAACCACTTAGATGTATAGAAATAGTAAAGCAAACTACAGGAATATCTTGCTTAGCATATTTCCTAAAAACAGTTTCATAACTTTCAACACTAGGAAGTGAAGTTTTAGGGAAAATGTCCGGATGTTCTACCATTGTAGAGTAGAATTCATTTCTGTTAATTTCTATTTTATCTTTTAAGTAATTTTCGCCATCAAGAGATGCACTTAATGGAATAATTTCTATATTGTGCTTTGCAACATATTCTTCTGATAAGTCGCAAGCACTATCGCTAATAATTTGATACATGGTTTTTGAATACCTTTCTATGTAGTTTTGAATACTACATAAGTATAACATACATATATATACATAATCAATACTTTTATCTAAAAATATAATGGTTAATATAATACATCTTGATTTTTTACAATTGTATAGAGTTTGGATTAGTGTTATTCTTATGGTTACAATGAACAAAAAGAGGTTAGATATGGATAAGTTTATAAAAAATGATAAGAGAATAATAGAGGGAGCTGTTGTAAGTTTTGTTGCTGGGCTGGCGTTGACATCAATATTAAGAAAAAGCTATTTGCATATAGGAAATGTGCAATTTCCTGCAGGAAATAATTTTATAATTTCTTTTGTTATGATAATTTCTTTGTCGTTAATATTAGGAATTATTAATTACAAATACGAAAATATATCGAAAATTATGATGTTTGCGTTTGTATATATTTATGGATTGTTATGTTCATATGTAGGAAGTTTTAATGAGTGGAAGGACAAAGCATCTAATTCTATAGGAAATACCTGCTATCAGGGGATTTGGTTTTTGATAGTTGCAATATGTTTTTGGTATGTAAAAGAAGATGTGTATAGATTATTTTCGTATTTTAAATTAAGCCAGAAAAAAATGAAAGTGATTGTTTGGGCTATTGGAATTGTTTTGTTTATAATTGTGGGTTTGATTACTGTTTTTAGATATCTGACTTATTCAAATACAACCTTTGATTTTGGGATTTTTGCTCAGATGTATGAGTATATGATACAGACAGGAACAGTAGATACAACCTTGGAAAGAAGCAGGCTATTATCTCATTTTGCGGTACATTTTTCGCCTATTTATTATATTAGTATTCCTATTTATTTTTTATTTCCAAGTCCGATTACTGTGCAGTTGATACAGGCTACAATGGTTGCGCTGCCAATTATCCCGATAGTACTTATTTCTAGAAAATATAAACTGCATAATTGGCTCATAGTGGGAATTGTTTTGTTGTATGCTTTGTATCCCGCTACTGCAGGAGGAACATTGTATGATATGCACGAAAATTGTTTTTTGACTTTTTTTGTATTGATGACAGTCTGGGCATGTGAGAAGAAAAAGAATATTTTGCTTATTTTTATGATGCTTGGAACTTTATTAGTAAAAGAAGATGCGGCAGTTTATTTGTTGGTTCTTGGTTTCTATTATTTTATGTCAAGAAAGGATAAAAAAAGAGGGGCTATATTGATGATTGCCTCATTAATTTATTTTGCAATCGCTGTATCAATTGTAAATAGTTACGGTCTTGGAATAATGGACAATCGCTTCGCAAATTTGTTTTATGACCAGAATGGAGGATTGATTCAGGTATTTTGCAGTATCCTGTCAAATCCCGGTTATGTAATTGGACAAATGGTCAGGAATTCGGACGCTAATGCTATGGATAAAATAGAATATTATATTTTAATGTTTGCTCCGATGTCAGCGGCAATATTTACGATGGGAAGAAAATATTCAAGATATATTTTACTTTCGCCATTAGTAATTATTAATTTATTTACAACATACACTTATATGCATGATATAAGATTCCAATATAATTTTGGAATTATAGCATTGTTGATATATTTGGTTATTATGAATTTAGTGGAAATAGATACAATGAAAGCAAAAAAATATATAAGTCTTTCTGTTATATGTGCAAGTATTATGTTTGCTGGAACTATTTTGCCTAAATTAACTCACTATACACAAAAATATGTGGATAATAAATCAGTTTATAGGGTTTTAGATGTAGCATTAGAAAAAATACCGTCGGATGCTTCTGTGTGTGCATCAGGTTATTTTACGCCACATTTATCAAAAAATCTTGTTTTATACGACCAGAATCATTTGAACCAGGATATTTATACGGAATATTTGGTTGTGGATGAAAGATATGAATATGAAAAAGAACAATTTGAGACAATACTTAATTCTGGAAAATATGAATCTGTTTATAAGGTGGATGATTTGATAAGCATTTACAAAATAAAAGATAAAAAAGATATAGATGATTTGATTAAATAAAGCATATGTTTTAAAAAAAGTATAAAACAGCATAATAAACTGGAAAAATAAAGCATTCCTTTTGTTGAAAGGGGAGTGCTTTTTTGCTATACTTTTTTAATGGGTATTTAGGAGAAAAACGTATTAGTTGCAATGAATATTGTAACAGAAAGGATAGAGAAACTTTTATAAAGTTCGCGTTACAATTATATGACAATATTAATAAAAAATGGTCGTGTTATTAATCCGGCAGAAAATTTAGATAATGTTATGGATATTTATGTGGAAGATGGCATTATAAAAGAAAAAAACAAGGATATCAAAAAAAATGCTGATAAGATTATTGATGCTAAGGGTTGTTATGTAATGCCGGGGTTAATTGACTTGCACGTACATTTCAGAGATCCAGGATTAACATACAAGGAAGATATAGAATCCGGAAGCAAGGCGGCAGTTCGTGGAGGATTTACAACAGTATGCTGCATGCCAAATACAAAGCCTGTAACAGATAGTGAAGGAACTGTAAAATACATAATTGACAAGTCAAAACAAGTAGGGCTTTTAAATGTATTGCCGGTAGGAGCTGTTACAAAAAATATGGAAGGCAAGGAAATAACGGATGTGTTGGCTTTAAAGGAAGCAGGAATTTGTGCTATTAGTGAAGACGGAAAATCAGTAATGAATTCCGGAGTATATAGAAAAGCAATGAAAAATGCAGTAAAGGCAGGTTTGCCTGTGCTTGCACATTGTGAAGATATTAATTTGGTAGAAGGTGGCGTGATAAATCTAGGCGATAAGTCAGAAGAATTAGGTGTTAGGGGCATAAGCAATGCAGTAGAAGATGTCATTGCAATGCGTGATATAATGCTTGCAAGGGAAACAGGTGCCACGTTGCATCTTTGTCATTGTTCAACAAAAGATAGTGTGGAAATGGTAAGAAGAGCCAAGGAAGAAGGCATAAAAGTTACAGCAGAAGTTTGTCCGCATCATTTTTCAATGTGTTCAGATAACATAACAGGCAATGACAGCAATTTTAAAATGAATCCACCGCTTCGTACCAGAGAAGATATGGAGGCATTAATAAGAGGATTGAGTGAAGATGTGATGGATGTGATTTCGACAGACCATGCGCCACATAGTGCTGAGGAAAAGTCAAAAGATATGGAGCATGCGCCATTTGGAATAGTCGGACTTGAAACGTCAGTGGCACTTACAATAACAAATTTAGTTAAAAAGGGCTATATAACACCAATGCAGATGGCAGAAAAGATGAGTTATAATCCCGCAAAAGTTTTGGGAATTGAAAAAGGAACCTTAAATGTAGGAAAGGATGCAGATATAGTAATAATAAATCCGGATAAAGAGTACGATATCGATGTGAACAATTTTGCTTCAAAAGGGAAGAACACACCGTTTGATGGTTACAAGGTATTCGGCGAAGTAACTCATACCATATATGGTGGAAAGGTAGTATATACCTTCGACTAGGTTTGTAGACTGTAATAAAAAATATAATTCTAAGGAAGGATAAGAAAATGATTAACAAATTAGTAAAGAAAATCAAAGAAACAAAGGCACCAGTAGTAGTAGGATTAGATCCAATGCTTAGTTATGTACCAGAACATATTCTTAAGAAAGCATATGCAGAATATGGCGAGACATTAGAGGGAGCAGCAGAAGCTATTTGGCAGTATAACAAGGGAATAATTGATGCAACATACGATTTGATTCCGGCTGTAAAACCGCAGATTGCAATGTACGAACAGTTCGGAATTCCGGGACTTTGTGCATTCAAGAAAACATGTGATTATGCAAAATCAAAAGATTTAGTAATCATCGGTGACGTAAAAAGGGGAGATATTGGTTCAACATCAGCAGCATATGCTACAGGACATCTTGGAAAAATACAGGTAGGTTCTAATACATATTCATTATTTGATGAAGATTTTGCTACTGTTAATCCATATCTTGGAACAGATGGCATTAAACCTTTCGTTGATGTATGTAAGGAAGAAAAAAAAGGTTTATTCATACTTGTAAAAACATCAAATCCTTCTAGTGGAGAATTTCAGGATAGACTAATTGATGGAAGACCGCTTTATGAATGGGTTGGCGAACAGGTTGCTAAGTGGGGAGAGGACCATATGGGCGATGAATACAGCTACATTGGAGCAGTTGTAGGAGCTACATATCCTGAAATGGGTAAAGTATTAAGAAAAGTAATGCCTAAGAGCTATATTTTAGTACCGGGGTATGGAGCACAGGGCGGTACAGCAGAAGGATTAAAGCCATATTTCAATGAAGATGGACTTGGAGCTATCGTAAACTCATCAAGAGGAATTATTTGTGCATACAAAGATGCAAAATATGCAAAGTTTGGAGCAGAAAATTACGCCGATGCATCACGCCAGGCAGTAATCGATATGATAGAAGATATTAATTCAATATTTTAGTTTTCAATAAAAAAGGAATATTACAAAGAAAGGAAAAACTATATGAAAAACTTAAATTTTAAATCATATGCAAGAAAAATCATTGCAGTTGTTCTTTGCATGGCAATCCTTATTACAACTGTACTGTCTCCTGAGACAGTACAGGCCGCAAGTGGTTCATTTACGGGTGGAGAGGTATGTACCGGATATCGTTTGAAAATAAAATATTCTGAATCAGCAAAGGATTCGAAAAATACACATCAAAAGTAAAGGCAACACTTTATCTGGTACAGGATAAAAGTTATGATTTGTACATAGGAACACGTTCAGCAACCATTACAATCAATGGAACAAAAACGACCATTTCAAACATACCGGCAATACAGAATACCGGAGGAGTCACAACAAAATTAGGGTCTGCGTCAGTTACGGTAAAACATGCTTCTAGCGGCTCAAAGACAGTATCCATTGAAGGAACCTTTGACATGAAGGCGACACTTGCCGGAACATACTATGGCACAATGAAGGCATCAAAGAAGGTAGAACTTGATAAATTAGACAGGACTGCACCAACGGTATCCTTAAAATTTAACAGTGCCACTGTAAGCAGTGTTAATCTTACGGCAACAGCCAGTGCAGCCTGTGATAACTGGCAGTATTCAACAAATGGTGGTTCAAGCTGGGTTACTTTTGGTTCATCAGGCACATCAAATACTTTTACCATAAGTAATCTGACAGGCGGAACCGCCTATTCAGTAGTGGTACGTGCAAGAAAGACATCAAATAATGTTACATCATCAAACAGCAACACTGTAACGGCAACCACGGAACCGGCACCGCCCGGAGGATTAAATGTAAGTAACATTAAACAGACATCGGCGTCCTTATCATGGGGAGCAGTAACAGGGGCAAAATCTTATAAGACATATCTAAATGGAAGTCTGAAAGCAAGCGGATTAACAGCAAGAAGTTACAGCTTTACGGGACTTGTGGCAAATACAAGTTATAAGTTTGGCGTATGTGCAACAGGTACAAGCGGTGACAGTTCGATAACGTCAAGCGCAAATTATATAACATTGCCAAATGTTCCTGGCGGATTAAAAGTATCAGAACAGACAGATGATTGTGTGACATTAAACTGGTCTCATGACAACGGTGGAAATGCAGCAGCGACAACATTTAACATTTATCGTGATGATGTTTTAATAGGAAGCAGCAACACGACAGATTATACGGACACTGCATATGAAAACACTGACAGCAGTTATACTGTTTCTGCCACAACCTCGGCAGGAACATCTGCAAAGGCATCTGCGATTTTGGTGAACCATGTACCGGTAACGATAGAATTAAGCGCTGTGAATAATTCAACATATGCAACAGTAACTCCTAAATTCAGCGGAGGTCTTAACAGGAATATTGATTATTCGTCTCTAAAATGGGCATATGGAAATCAGAATGCGGAATATTTTGCGGACAATGGCAATGCATTTACCGGCAGCTTTTCAGTGCTTCAAAATGGAACATATACTGTTTTTGCCATGGATACAAGCCAAAACAGTGCAGTTGCGACTGTTACAATCAGTGACATGTATGCAAAATCCACCGCAGGTGCATGCGTTGAATCATTTACAGACCTGTCAGTGGATTCTGTGGGAATTCCGGTTGAATTTGTGAGAACATATAATTCAATGCTGAAGTGAAAAGTTTATTTCCACTTTGAAAAAGCTGATTTGCAAAGTGGCAT
>CAYWUE010000029.1:0-23312 GCA_964461415.1 uncultured Eubacterium sp. | reverse complement strand
CACTTCAGCATTATATCATTTCCTTTCTTACGCACATTTTAGTCTTGATTATAAATTCTAAGTAATGTAAAATATTTCATGTTGTACCTGTAGTCTAATGGATAAAACGCTGCCCTCCGGAGGCAGAAATATGGGTTCGATTCCCATCAGGTACATTTTTCAACATTATTTCATAATATGCTTTTCCTTAGCATCACTAACATGACATTTATACTCATAATATTTTAAAAGAGCGAACAATCCATATTTTATTGGTATGTTCGCTCTTTATTTTTAATTAATATGTAGAATCTGATTTTTCATTCTTTACGATATTTACAATTCTACTTGTTCCAAGTCTGTCTGCGCCTATTTCTATGAATTTTTCAGCATCATCTATTGAGCTAATTCCACCGGCCGCCTTAATCTTAGTACCATTTGATACATTATCGGCAAATAACTGTACTGTATGGAATGTAGCACCCTCTGTCGAAAATCCGGTAGATGTCTTGATGTAATCTGCTTTTGATAATGATACAACCTGTGTTACACGTTCAATTTCTTCATCTGTCAAAAGACATGTTTCAACGATAACCTTCAAAAGCTTGCCCTTGCATGCTTCCTTCACCTTATTTATTTCGCAGAAAATATCATCCCATCTTCCTTCTTTAGCCCAGCCAATGTTTATAACCATATCTATTTCAGTCGCACCTTCTTTTACAGCTTCTCCCGCTTCAAAACACTTTACAGCAGTAGTATTATAACCGTTAGGAAAACCAATCACTGTACAAATCGGTAATTTCCCCTCTACATAATCTGCTGCCTGCTTAACAAATGACGGTGGTATACAAACTGATGCCGTATTATATTTCATTCCATCATCACAAATAGCTTTAATCTGCTCCCATGTAGATTCCTGTTTCAACAATGTGTGGTCTACCTTTCCCAATATTTCCTTAATATCCATACCTTTGTATCTCCTTTAAAAATATTTTTGATTCCCACAAAGACATTATACTATTAAAGTAGATTTTTTCCAATAATATAATTTCATAAAATCATTAGCTTGCGAAATAATTTTTAGGGAAGGCATTCATCAAAAAATAAAAATACCTCCCCTAAAATATAAAAAACAATATGAAATCTAATCCTCAATCGCAGCCTTTCTTGCAAAAATAGGATAAATTTTTTCTGAATCAAACTTAGGTCTACGATCATATGTATATAGGCCATTTTGTTCCTGTTCCACATCCGTAAGCTGTGTATAACACAATCCAAACATATTTTCATTATCCATCAATACATCTGTAAGACCTTTTAGTCTTTCTAAAAATTCCTGTTCTGTAGCAGGACCGTTGCCATACCCCCAGGCATTATCACTTAATGACCATCCTATTCCACCATATTCGCTTACAAAAAATGGCATTTTACCATCATAATGAATCTGTTCTAAATTAAATGCATTAGTAAAGTCTAATTGATTCGTTTTGCCAAGTTCCTTATAATGTGACGCAAATATTTCAGGATCCTGTTCATAATCATGCAAATCATATACATCAGTTACAACATGATAGCATCCACTTGTATCTATGCATGGTCTTGTAGAATCCATCGCCTTTGTAACTTTGTATATATTCTCAAGCAATTGGCTAAACTGTCTGCGTCCGTTTTGATACCATGTTTCATTGAACGGACACCATCCCACTATGGATGGATGATTAAAATCTCGTTCTATTTCTTCAATCCACTCAGAAAGAATTCCATATATACTTTTTGCATAGGAATGATCCAATCCCCAGTTAGGATATTCTCCCCATACTATATAACCATGTTTATCACAATAATAGAGGAATCTTTCCTCAAATATCTTTTCATGAAGCCTTGCACCATTAAATCCCATTGCCTTAGAACGCAATATGTCATTCTCAAGTTCAGCATCCGATGGTGCTGTATATATACCTTCAGGATAAAATCCCTGGTCTAGAATCAATCTCTGAAATACAGATTTTTCATTTATTAAAAATTTCTTTCCTGAAATTCTTATATCGCGTAAGCCAAAATAACTATATACACAATCTCCTGGCTTATCGCTGTTCTTTTCAGAATCATGTTCTCTCGATTCTTCTGTATTTCCCATGCATTTTTCATTTATTTCAGATTGGTTGTCATTAAAATCTGGTTCATATATCAGTTCCAAATCATAGAGACGTCCATTTCCTACTTCCCATAAATGCTTTTCTTTAAGTTCTACAGATAATACGACATTTCCACCCTCTGAATGTATCTGAGAGCTTCCCATCTCTTTTCCTTTGTATGTTGCTACAGCCTTGAATAATCCTGCCCCTTTAAGATTAGCATGAATAGTTATAGATGGCTTTTCTATATTAATATAATAACGCACATTTTCTATATGTGTTTTTGGAACAAATTCCAACCATACCGTCTGCCAGATACCTGTAGTTCTTGTATAATTGCACCCTGATGATTCATACTCAACTGCTTGCTTTCCTGTTGGTATCATGCCATCTCTTGTATCATCTTTTGCATTAACGGTAATAATATTTTCTCCTTCAACAAGAAATTCCGTAATATCAAAATAAAACGAGACATAGCCACCTTTATGTGTTCCGGCAAGTTTGCCATTTACATAAACAAACGTTTCATAGTCAACAGCACCAAAATGCAAATAAATCAAGTTCTGTAACTGTACTTTAGATATATTTACCTTTCTTTGATACCAAACCGAATTAATAAAATCCTTGTATTCAATTCCGGATAACTTGCTTTCTACACAAAATGGTACATTTATTTTTTTTGAAAACACAGCGTCAGTTTTTTCAAATCCTTTATATTCTCCACTATTACTATAATCAAATTCAAAATCCCATTCTCCGTTTAAATTTGTCCAGTTATTTCTCATAAACTGTGGTTTTGGGTGCTCATTTCTATAAATCATATTATTTTCACTCCTTATTATATTAGATACAAATAGTCATGAAAATTAATTCTTACACACTAATCTCCCATTCTACCGCCTTTGACTGGCGGCACAAATAGTAATGATTTTTTCATTTTAGCTTTTAGAATTAATCCACAAAATCTATTCTAAAAAATCTTGCTCTAAGTTTCTCATCTAATGTCACACGTAAAGCATCACTTGTACAATCAAACTCATATTCAACCGGAAGTCCTACCGGATACAAACATTCAACCTTGACTTTTTTACCTTCTGGCACAACTACAGGAATCTCCTGTGTAGCATTTTCGCCATCTTTTCTCCATACAGACATATACCAATGCTCTTTACAGTCTAAGGCCGCTGCTGCCCATGGTGCATCAAAACCTATAATTCCAAGTGGAAATCTCGGTAATGCATTTTTTATTTCCTGTCTGATAGACTTATAGCAGGCAATACCTTCTTTTACACGTTCATAATTAGCTTTTGGAAGTTGATTCAAAAATCCACTCTGATGCACTCGTCCAAGCATTGCATTAACCATATTAAAACAAGCTTCCTCTTCATCTCTTTCATAATGTGGATATGACCAAACAGCTGCCTGTTCCGGCGTAAGGGCTGTAGCCGCCATAGAGGAAATTGATGGATACAAATCATAATGTGTCTGGTCACTGGTTGAATGAATAGATGCAACCGATAACAAAGCATAATCCATTCTTTGTCCGCCTGACGCACAATTTTCTATAACTACATCAGGATGTTTTTCAAAGAATGTACGTAACCAATCTATATATGCACGACAATGTCCCAAGAGACCACTTCCCGGACTTTCAGCATTCAAATCTGTACCTATCCCTGCATTAATGTTATAATCAATCTTTAGATATTTTAGGTCGTACTTTTCAATAATCTCTTCTAGAGTTTTATCCGCAAATTCTCTAACTTCAGGATTTCTGAAATCTAACTGCCAACGATAATGTTCAATGTTTCTCTTTCCTCGAATTTGGAAGAACCAGTCATCCGGTAGTGTCTTTCCTATTTCACTGTCAGGACCAATTCCCTCAATTTCAATCCATAGTCCCGGTTTCATTCCTTTACTCTTAATATAATCAATAACTTCTATAAAACCATTAGGAAATCTCCATGAGGATTCTTTCCACACACCAATAGAATTCCACCAATCACCATCACCGCCTTTTTGTTCTGCAAACCAGCCGGCATCTACAACAAAATATTCTGCTCCGGCATCAGCTGCCGCATCAATCAATGGCAATTCTTTTTCTGTTGTAGGATCAGCAAAAAGACAATTCATATAATCGTTGAAAATAACCGGCATTTCTTCATTATCAAAATTCTTTCTTCTAATGTTACGGCGATATTTAGTCATCTCACCTACAATCTCATCCATGCCACCATTAGCAATGCCAATTGCTACCGGTACCGATATGAAACTATCTCCCGGATTCAATGTCTTTAAGAAATGATTGTGTTCATAATCCGGTCCGCATAATTGTATATATAAACCTTCTCCAGCCACTGCATTACCAACTTCGCAATACCATGAACCATTATTTTCAATCTGCCAGCTAACAGCTTCATTCTCATCAGGGTTTTCCCAAATTCCAAGCGGTGCCTGTTCCGAACTAGACCATGTACCTGTCTGGCTCCATGAAAGCTTTTTCGTGCATCCTAAATCATATTTAGTCAGTCCCATTTGATAAATGCTGTTCTTTCTCCATTGCAATTCGCCATGTGCTCCACCATGTGGAATAGATACATATGTATTCTTATCCCATTTTTGATTATCTTTTGCCATTCCAAAGAATGCAAATGACGATACATAGTCTATAGTCTGTTCTTCATTTCCAATATTTGTAATTTCAGCAAATGAACGTACTACAGATGCATTGTCATAAAAACAATAATTCATGCATACATCTGTCATTCCATCAGATAAATTGACTCTAAGTATCTTCCCATTTTCTTTTTCTTCTATTTTATGAGAAACATATTTTAATTGAAAAGCAGGACTTGTAATTGTATGTCTTGATGCGTGATGATCATTTATATCATATCCTAGCATATGCAATTCTATCAGAGTATGAAAACAACTATAATTTTCAGGCTTATAATTTTCTCTATCAAACGGCTTATTAGAAAAATGTATAAGTCTTGCCCTGCCTGTATCATCTGTATCAATTACAAAATTTAGTCCGCCACTGTTTATTTCTGCTACTATCATCTAAAAATCTCCATTCTTCATCATAATATAATTATTTTTTTCATTATATACTAAACATAAATAGCTCAAAATAAGAAACTCCACTTAAAACTTATGATTTTCAACTGTAATTGCGTTCCAATGAAGTTATTCTCTTAATCTCATTCATTTAATATTAGAATTACAATTTTTAATCTCTCGATTATCCATACTTAATTATAATTAGGAATTACAAATATTCCTTCACCTACGTTTACCGTAGCTGTATAAGTTCCATCTGTAATTTCTACCTTTTCACTTGTTGTTCCTTTATATACAGTTACAGATTTTGCGTTTTTAAACTTCATTGTTACGGTAGCATCATTAGATGTTCTTGGTTCTTCTGCATTAGCAACCATATATCCGTCAAATCCATCTTCATCCTTCATACAGCCTACTAAAATTCTTCCTCCTGTAGTTTTAACAGATGTCAATCTTTGATTGCCTGTAGAATTATTACTCTTTCCTTTTTCAATATCTAATGTATCTTTCCAATTAAATGAATTATAAACATATCCAAATCCTGCAATCTCCTTGTTTACTTCTGTAACAGCTTTTCTAACATTATCATTATCCTTAATAGATTCTTCAACTATTTCATCAGTAGGATGATCCATATACGTAAAATAGTTAATTTCCTTTGTTCCATATGCCATTGCAGTATATATCTGGAAACCAATATCAGACTTTTGTTCCGGGGCATATCTTTCATTCTTAGAAAAAATATTATCGGTACCTGCCAATTTACATGACTGTATTGTAACACCCATTGTTATGTTATAATTATTTTCCTTGATAACATCAGTAGTCCATTTAAGATTATCAAACCATTCTGAATTAATGCTATACTCTGTTTTTTGTGACAATATATAATTTGTTTCCTTACATGTCAAAGGATACAAATCATATGTAAATCCACCTTTTGCCACTCCAAAACTCCTTACATAATCCTTGTAGGCTAATTCTTTTGTATTATTTGTTTCAGTATCCTTTGTCAGAGATTCTGCTCCCAGAGTTTCCACCTGATATGCACTTACCGGCAATTGAGAGCTGTGTAAATTTATATCTGATTTTAATTCCTTTAAATAATCGCAAACTTTTTTATAATTATCCAAATAATCTATACTTAACTCATCTGCCATCATAAACCCTTTAAATGCAGGATATTTTTCAAGAAAATCTATGTATTGCTTTAGAACAAATTTCCATTTCAAAGTACCATCATTCATTTTTTCATCAATAAGTAATGTACCATCTGATGTGCTATAATTCTTTAACAATAAAAATATATAATCAGACGCTACAATCACTCCTAGTCCCTGTCTTTTGGCCTCTTTTAAATATGTGACTAATTCTATCTGATGTGTCTCATCTAGTACATCGTCCTTCAGAACTGCTACAAACTCTGAGTTTAATAATGTAAATCCAGCATCTTTATAATCCTTAAAATCACTTGCCAGGGTCTCACTTACTATAAATTCTCCATCTGTCCATTCTCCTGCCTTAGGACAACTATATGCCATTATCTCTATCTTATTGCTTTTTGAGTATATAGGCGTACCAGAGGGTGTTGCATTTGCACCACCCTCTGTATCGTCTACATAAGCCACATAGCCTGCAAGAACTTTTCTTAAACTTGCTATATCTGCTTCATTTTTAGTTCCATCATGATTGATATCTAATCTTGATTCGTTAACATCCACCTGTCCATCAGTATTGTAATACTTAATTATTCTGACTAAATCTCTGATATCTAAATATCCGTCACCATTGACATCCCCTTCAACACCTGTGTCTGTCAAATTCTCTGCCACCCTGCTCCAGGTTGTTCCATCCCATTTTACAGTTATTGGTGTAAACTCTATAAGCTGTCCATCAACATTACTATAGAATACTCCACCTATCGTATATTCACATCCAACAGTAGGTGTTATGCCAATATCGCCAAAAGCTACATAATATTCATTAAGCCTTACAAATGGCAACCTTCCGCTACTTGTATCATTACCATTATAATATACACCATCTATTTTTACACCATTCTGGTTGTTAAAATAGATTGCATCTGTGTCTATGTTTTGCTCGCCTGTATCAGTTGCAGCATACCATCTTGTGCCCCATGTTCCATCCGGTTCTAGTCCATCATCTACTGTAGGTGCTAAGTATACTGCTGCAGAATTATTAAGGTCTGTGCCTAACTTAAGCCCTGCTTTTTTCACATTTTTATCCAAGATTTTATCATTTGTAGAAAATCCATGTTTGCTAGCATAAAATTTAAAATCTGTTTTTATATCATATCCTAATAAAATCGATGTGTCATTGCATGCATACTTTCCTGCTTTTACAGTAATCGTAGTATCCACACCTTCAGGAATCTTGTCTTTTGGTATTGAAAAATATAAGGTCTGTGCATCATCACACTTCATTGCTTCAACAGTTATCTGTTGTTCACCTACCATTACATCAAGATTAAATCTTTCTACCCATGCTGTTCCCGGTAAGGCCTCTGCATCAGTTGTTAAATATATATGATATATACTATTTTCTGCATTATAGATTGTATATCTTTTAAACTTTGTTATGTCAAAAGATGTATACGTTGGTGTATCTGTAGGTGATGTATATAAAACATTTTCACCATTTGTTGTCTTATTTACTTCATAAGAATTAAATACAACTATATTGCCTGTCGGGTCACAATAAGCACCACAAAGTTCATATGTGCCATCAGGTGCTATATCTGATGGATAAACATCTATCAACCCCACAAAATAAGATTGTGGTTCCGGATGCTTAAGTATCATTGTACTATCCTGCATTGTTCCGTCTAATTTCCAACCATTGTCACTGTTTGTACCATGATAATAATACATTGTATCATCACTAGACTGTTCATTTCTTACTGGTTTTATATATGTTGTCCAATCTTGTATTAGCGTGTCAGTCTTATCTGTTGTAAGAAAATATCCCTTGCTTCCATCTCCGCCATTAACTTTTGGTGATACTACTGTCACATTCTTTTCTAAAATGCTATCTTTTGTGGATACACCATATTTACTAGCATAAAATGTCCAATCTTTTTCAAAATAGATTTTCTCACTTTCAGCACCACTTTCATTAGTACATATGTATTTTCCAGCCTTAATTACTACTGTAGCATCCTGTCCATATACAAGTTCCGTTGCCGGAATATTAAGCCATATACTATTGTCAGAATTTTTGTCTATTGATAAATAAACTTCTTTTCCATTTATTTCAGCTTTAATCTTGCCTTTTACCTGCCATGCTGTTCCAGGCACTGTTGTTGATGTCTTGAGATAGAGATTATGATTGTTGTTAGCATCTAAATCACCATTTTGATATACATTCAAGAAGCCTGACAATTCTACCTTGGTATATCCTGTATAATCTTCTATGCTTTCTTTTTTTATCCAGTTCGTTCCATTCCACTCAAATACAACTCCGGATGCAATAGTTTCTCCAAGCTCACTATTGTTTTGGCTTGTAAGTTTTACTGCTGGAATGGTCATTGTATCTCCGACTTCCGGATCATTATCCTTAGTATATTCGCCCCACATATTCATATATAATGTATCATCAGAATCTCTTAACCAATTAAGTAATCCAGTACCTAGTGTTGCTACCTCATCGCCTGCAGCATTTTTGATTGTAATCTTATAATCTTCTGGTGCATTATACATTCCTTCTGTCTGCCATTCACCATCAATATTAAACTTAAAATTCCAATAGCTGCCACCGTCAGCTGCATGTACATGCGTATATGAATAACAACTATCAATATTTAATACATCATCCTTTAAATTCCATGAAGTTCCATCAAATTCTATAATTGCTCGTTTAGCTATTTTGTATGTTGTGTTATCTGCAGAATTGGTGATTGTTAATGTCGGAATAACTATTATATTTCCTTTTTCAGGAATATGATTTTTAGTATACTCTCCCCATATGTCAAGTAACATATATCCTGCATCTTTCCATACACCATATGCCGGATGCACAACATCATATTTTTCACCTGCACTCTTAATCACAATAGGCTCTGATGAAGCATTATATCCTCCAGCGTTGTCTGTAAAAATATTATCTGTTTTTAACCATATACGCCAATGCCCTCCATTATTATTTACATCCCCTTGTACATCATACAGTAATACCCCTGTTACATTAATATCAGTAACTTCATCCGCCTTTAACTGTACATATGTCATAGGTGTGGCAAAAGCCATTACCACTGTCAACATAACAGCTATAACTTTGCTAATTTTTCTTCTTATGTTCATTACAACCTCCTAAAAAATTTGATTTTTGTTTTTCATCCGCTCTAATCTTCAAAAATCCTTTTTTATGTTTCCTCCTCTCTACTTTCTTCGTTCTGATATTTTAATTTTATATTTTTAGCAAAAACTTTTTAATGCAAAATATTTAACCTAACTTAATATTTTTCAATATATTTCAATCAAATAACTTATATAGGCTTTTTATCTTTTGCATTCTAATATTTTGCTTTTATTCTCCATAAGGTATAGCAAATATACCTTCTCCTACTCCTAAACGAATGTTAAAGCAACCATCATTAAGCTCAATATCATATTCTTTTCCCTTTCGATAATATGTTAATCTTTTAGCTCCCTTAAATTTAAGACTTACATCATTGTTTTCGTATCTATATGGATTCTGTGCATTTACAATCCAATATGCTTCTGTATCATCCGTATCTCTTGTAAAACATCCCACAAGCAAGTCCCTATATGCCTTAATATTCTCTGTGCATCCTTTATTATAATCAGCTTTTACTAGTCGGATATTTCTGTCACGACTTTTTCTAACCACCTTACAGCCCTGCCAATTATAATGTAGGAATATGTGTTCTATCGCTCTTATTTCTTCGTTTACTTCTTTAACCGCATAATATATTTCAGTTTTTCTATATCCCTTTTCTTCTGATGGCTCATAATTTATCATTGCCTTTGGATATACCTCTGTATTACTTTCGTGATAATGTTGCCAGAATGTATAATATCCTATTTTTTTCATTCCAAAAGCAAGGGCTGAATATACCTGAAATCTTATATCTTCATACGATGTTATTGGAAAAATTGTAATTCCACGTCCTGTTGACGGATTATATTCAGTATCCATTCTGCTTGATAATAATGTTATGGAAATATCATGTCCGTTTTCTTTGCCATATTCTGCCATAATTTCCATATTTTGATAGAATCCCGGAGATATTCTTCCATTTCGTCCTAAACAATAATAGTCACATCCGAATTCACCTAATGCATCCGTACATTTTCTCATATAATTACTATATGCCTTTATACGCTTTTCGTCAAACGCAAATTTTTCGTTTTCTTTTGTTTCTACATCATCTAACGCTTTTAAATTTGCATATGACGGAAGCATCGATGAAAACATTTTTAGGTCTGGCTTTATTTGCTTAATTTCATCAGACCTTAAATAGTCTACAATTTTTTTTACCCTGTCTAGTGATTTGTAAGTAGGCTCATCTGTTAACATTATTCCGCCAAAACTTTTTGGACAATATTTCTGTATTGTTTTTACAAAATCAAATATTATTTTTTTCTCTTCTTCTCCAAAAGGTCCCGGATTGTGTGTCATCGGACCAAACATTTCCTCTACAGTCGGATATACTGTAAGATTGTGCTTTTCTGCCATCTTCATATATTCATACAAATCACTTTTCAAAAAGTCATTTTCTACAACATATCCATCATCACTAATATTTTGACCATAGTATGCATCTGCCTCCGGCATAAGTATATTTAAACCGGCTTCTTTATATGCTTCAAATACATCATCTGTAATGAAACCTTCATAATTTTCGTTGCCATCTCTATTATTTTTCCCATATTGTCCGTTAAAATTTCTTTTTCCTGCTCTTCTAGGCCCCATATAGGCAGTCAAATCTATATGTTTATCTCTTGAAAAATCAGGCTTTTGTTTTGTCAGCATTTATTTTCTCCTACCCTTCTTTTCTAGCTTTTATTCCTTGTTAGCTCTGTTTCATTTTTATACAATCATCCAATGTTTTAAATTTAGGTATTTGCGTACTTGCTTCACAATTACCTGCTAATTTAAAATTGCATAAAAGGAGAGGCTACCAACCTCTCCTTCCTCATCTTTTGTATATTTATATTCATTCACCTTTTTAAATTTGTGAACGTTTATAAACTCTATAACCTTTTAATATAATTACTGCATATTATTTAACATTCTGTCTTTTCTTTTTTCTGATAAGAACGAATGCAACTGCTCCACCGGCTATCAGTACTATCACTATTCCACCGATAACAAAAGGTAAAACCGAACCATGATTTTCATTTTCTTCTGATGTAACTGCTGCTTTTCCTTTGTTAACTTTAATTATCTTTGACTTTAATGTTTTTCCATTATAGCTTGCTGAAACTGTATATGTTCCATCTTTTTCAGCAGCAAATATTCCTTTGTCGATTTCTGCTCCATCTTTGTCTACAGTATATGTAACACCTTCTAAAACTGATGGATATGTTGCTGCAACTCTTATTTCATCTCCTACTTCACATTCATCAGCTTCTGCTAATACTTCATCTAATTCCACTACATCATCGCAGAAATATGTAGGACATCCTACCAATATCTGGAATGTACCTTCATTTATAGCCGGGTCCATGATATCGCTTCCTGCCTCATCATAGTAACGTAATGCAAGCTTGTCATTTACATATACCTCTATACACGCACAAGTATCTGTAATGTTATAAACTGAAAATCTGTAATTAAAATTCTGTCCAAACCTAAAGTATGGATGGTCATTTGTATTAAGCGTATAATTCACTCTATACTGATCTAGCAATGCATAATTTTCACCATTTTTCCAAAGCTGTATAAACTGTGTCCAGGTACTTGGATCATCTTCATTCTCTCCCTTAACTTCTGAAGAAGAAAATGTAATTACATATCCATATAACATGCTCTTTGTCATTGGTTCCTCTTCGCTAATTGCATTACCTCTCAAAATAGCACTAAAGCTTGGAGTAACCTCATCATCATAAGCTTTCTTTGCGTCGAATGAAATTGTAAAATCCTTTAATTTTTCTGTAGATGTTATGGTATTATATTCATCTTCATTACTTGCCAAAACACTATTGTTCTCTGAAACAGTAGCTGTAGGGATATATTCCTTATCGAATCTTGCCATTTCCCAAAGTCCTTGTGTCTGTTTTGGTGCCTTAACATCTGTCTTTATATACTGCGACCATACGCCATCTGTATATTTTATTGCAAAGTCATTTAATATAGTAATCTGATATCCTCCACACTCTAAAACTGTATCCTTAGAAACTTCTAGGATATCTCCTTCTTTAATTTCAGGAACATCTGCATCATTTATTCTAAAATAGATTGTTTTGTTGTTTGAGCTCTCTGCCTTACATACCTCTGTTACAAATTCTTTTCCGTTATATTTGCATGTCATAGGATATCTTTCAAACCATGCTGTTCCAGGGAATTCTGCGTTGAGCTTGATATAAACATCACGGTCTCCCATTACTGTCTGAACACCTGTTATTTTTGCTTCTAACTTCTGTATCTCAGTAAATTCCTTCTCTGAAAACATTCCATTAAACATATAACATGTATATGCTTCTTTAAATTTGATTCCATAACGTCCTGCTCTTGCTACGGCAGTTACACCCTTCTCTATTGTAACTGTTGCTTTTTTTGAATCCTTTGGTAATACTGATGCCGGTATAGTTATTAACAGCATATTCTTTTCATTCTGCTGTGCATTAATTGTTATTTCTTTTCCGTTAACCTTTAATTTTAAATCTGACCAGTAATCACCAGATTCTGCCTTAAGTTCTTCATTCATTTTCAGATACAATAACCAATCATTTGCATCTTCTCTAAATCCCGTTGAATGGTTAAGACCTAAAGCCTTAACATCTCTCCATTTTGTATTTGTGGTCGGCTTTTCAGCTGATAACATTCCCTTATAAACATAGAATGTATAATCCCTTGTAAGTTGTATACCTGTTGTTAAATCACCTGCTAATGCTTTTCCTGCTTTAAGAGTTATCGCAGTTCCATCCGGTGCATTCGCTGGCAATACCTTTTCATCTATTACAAAGAACAAATCATCATTGTATCCTGCATGATATACTACTGTATCTGTTTTTTTGCCATTAATTTCTACTGAAAGAGTACTAAAATTAATCTTGTCGCCTTCTCCCGGAAGTTTTTTATCAGTCTGCAAATACACATGCCATGCTTTTAAATCGTCCAAATATTTAGATGCAGAATCTACATCTTTTAATTCAATTTTAGTATATGTCTCAGGTTTTGCTTTTTCATATTTTGTATTCCATGTCTTACCATTGAAGTAGAATGTTACACCTGAATAAGACACTGCTTTTCCTGCATTTGCGAAAACACCTTTGATAACAACCTTATCTTTATCTTTTGCTGCAATTCCGGCATCCTGTAATGCTACATAAACTTTTCCTTTAGCATATTTTACAAGTGATGCCTCAATCTTTTTACCATTGTAATAAATTCCACTTTGTTTTTCATATTCCGGTGAATTAATTTTAGTCTGCCATGTATCATCTGCCGCGAATTTATCATTAGTATTTAAATAAATTCCGTTTTTGTCTCCGCCAAATACTGTATCTCTGTCAAGGCTTACCTTTGCATTTTTCTGAATCAATGTAGGTTTTTTTAAATATCCTTTTGTACTTACACCATACTTATTAGCATATACTGTAAAGTCCTTTGTCAATTTGATTGCATCGCTTCCATCATTAGATAATGCAGAACCTGCTTTAATTATAATTTTATTGTTTCCATTTTTGTTTAAATTTTCCAAGCCACTGACAGCCAATGCTGTATCATTATGAGAAGCCTTATAAATAACAATGCTTTGTTTCTTGCCATTTATTGCTGCTTCAAGTCCTGTGAATCGTGTACTGTCAGCTTTTCCCGGAAGTTTTGATGATGGATTAATATACAATAACCATCCAGATTCAGCAGAATATCCTGATGCACTATCAAGGCTCTTAAATGTAATATTTTTGAAATTAGGTTTTTTAAGAAATCCTTTCGCACTAATTCCCCACTGATTCATATAGATTGTATAATCCTTAGTTATATTGATTCCATCACTGCCATCATTAGATATGGCTTTTCCAGCCTTAATTACTAGCTTAGTATTTTTCTTTATATTCTTAGGTATTTCTGTTGAACTAATAGCTATAAAAGCTGTATCGTTATGTCCTGCCTTGTTTATTGTTATATCAACTTTCTTTCCATTAATTTCAGCTTTTATTCCTTTATAGAATGTACTGTCTGCTTTTCCCGGTAATTTTGCTGTTGGATTAAGGTATATACCCCAAAGGTTAGCATTATCCAAATATCCTGTGGCTTCATCGATTCCATTAAATGTAACCTTAATATAACTTGGTTTTTTATAGAATCCTTCATCACTTATTCCATACTGATTAGCATATATGGTAAAGTCTTTTGTAATTTCAATGCCTTCGCCGCCATCGCTTGAATCATATTTTCCGGCTTTCAATACAATCTTAACATTGCCTTTTATATCTTTCGGGATAATATCCTCCGGCAATATAAGACAAGCGGTTTTCTCATATTCAGCCTTATATAAATTCACCGATTTCTCAACACCATTTACATATATTTTCACATTCTTATAAAATGTTGTATCTGCAGTTCCAGGAAGTGTTGTGCTTGGATTCATATATATAACCCATCCTGCATTTTCAAAATATGATGTACCAGCATTAAGTGAACCAAAGCTTACCTTCTTATATGTAGGAGCTTTGCAATATCCATCAGCGCTGAATCCATATTCATTAGCATAAACAGTAAAATCACTTACTATTTCAACACCATTGCTGTCATCATTTGAGTTCAATTTTCCTTTTTTAATTACTATTGTAGTATTCTTTGTGATTTTTTCAGGAAGTATTGATTTGTCAATTCCAATACATGCTGTTCCCTGGTATGAAGTCTTATATAGCGCTAACTTATATTCTTGTTTGTCTATTTCAACTATAAGGTTATCGAATCTTGTTGCATCACCTGTTCCGGGAATTGTCTTATCCGGTTGTAAATAAACAACCCAATTTCCATTAGTAAATCCTGTAGCACCATTTACAGATGTAAAATTTATTTTTTCATATTCTACTTCCTTATTAAATCCACTATCGCTTACGCCATATTGATTAAGATAAATAGTATAATCTTTTGTAATTTCTATTCCGTCACTTCCATCGTTAGACAAATACTTACCTGCTTTGATTGTAACCTTTGTATCCTTAGTTATATTCTGTGGCAAAAAAGTACCATCAAGCGCAAGTAATGCTGTTCCCTCATGTGATGCATGATATATTATGCTGTTTTTTTCACGACCATCAATTTCGATTTTTACATCACTAAAGTTTGTCACATCACCTGTTCCCGGAAGTGTTTCTGATGGTGTCATATAGAATGTCCATCCAATACCTGTTACATATGTAGTGGCAGAATTTAATCCATCAAACGATATCTTCTTATACGATACATCTTTTATAAACCCATCAGTCGTCCAGCCATTATGATTTGCATAAATAGTAAAATCGCTTGCTATTTCTATACCTTCAGAACAATTAGGTGAATCATATTTTCCTGCTTTAACAACTATTCTTGCGTCTGTTGTTATGTCTTTAGGAAGCCAGTCTTTTTCAATTCTAAAAAAAGTTGTTCCCTCATGTGATGCCTTAAAAAATGTTATATTTCTTTCTGTATCATCAATTACCACTTTTACATTTGAAAAATATGTAGCATCTACAGTTCCCGGCAATTCCTTATCAGGTATAAGATATACGTCCCATCCATTTCCTTCTGAATAGCTTGTTGCTGCATTTATACCTGTATAATTAATCTTTCTATATTGTGTTTCAACACTGTCTCCTAGAATACTCCAGTTAGTTCCATTATATTCAAGTATTGTGTCTACAGAAATGCTTATTTGTTTGTTACCATCTTTCTCATATGACATTGTACCTGCAGGAATTGTAACAGTATCACCACTCTTTGGCTGATTTTGGTTAGTATATGTTCCCCATACACACAAAAGCATTTGATTTCCCATCTTATACACTTCCACTGATGCAGATGTCACTTCATCTTTTGTATATCCATCATCATCTTTTATAATAACATTTTTGTCATTTCCAAGCATATAACGGTCAAAATCACCTGATGTGGCCCATTCACCCTCCACCTCTATAGTAAATCTCCAATCCTTATTAACGGTATTAAAATCGGAAATCGCAGATATTTTTATATTAGCCGTCTCGGCTTTAACACTTTTATTTATTGTAAGCGAACCAAAAGCCAATACTACAACCAACATCATAGCAATTATCTTTTTTACTCTTTTGCTTATTCTATCCATATATCTCTCCATTCTATCGCCATTTAATAGCGACATTAATTTAAACGAAACCTATATTCTTATTTCAACGAGCCTATTGCTGTATTTTCCGTAATCTGTTTATTGAATGTCAAATACAATATCAAAATAGGTACTAACGATATTACAACTGCTGCAAACATTACCGGATAATCATTTCCAAAATCTACGAACTGTGCTTGCATCTGCTGTAATCCCAAAGCAAATGTCGGATGACTAGGTAAATATAAATATGGTGTCATAAAATCACCCCATGTATTTATAAAACTAGTTACCATAAAAAGCAATGTAAGTGGCATCGCCTGTGGATAATATATTCTTGTAAAAACTGTCATTTCAGAAGCTCCGTCTATGTAAGCAGCTTCTGCATAGCTCCTATCTATACCTCCATAAACTCCCTGTAACATAATAGAGTTAAATCCTACACCTGCTGCACCTAGCAAAAATATACCTGCCCAGGTATCATAAAGACCTGAGGCATCTAAAAACCAGAAAGTCGAACTTCCTGTTCCTATTATAGGTACAATCATCGATATCCATATTGCTTTATCAAGAACTTTTTTGCCTTTAAAGTCAAATCTTGCCATGACATATGCAACCATATGCGGCAATGTTAATGTCATAAGCCATCCCCATCCAATCTGAATCATGGAATTTCCCATCATACCGAGAATTCCATAACCTTTATATCTGAGATTTGTAAAAACCTGCTTGTAATTATCAAAATCCCAAATCTGTGGAAGATTGAATGTATTTTCCATATATCCCGGTGCTGTTTTAAATGAATTAATAAAAATCCATACTATACTTCCAATAAATGTCACTGCGAAAAATATCATCGATATATATACTATCGCCTTGAATATATTCCACACTATAATTCCGGGAGTTAATTTTCGTAATTTATCTTTTTTTGTCATTTTTACTTTTCCTCCTAGAATTCAACATCTTCTACGTGCTTGTCAACCCAATGTCTGATTCCTAACATGAGCGGAGCTGCAACAATTGTTGCCATCATTCCATAGGCTGCCGCAACACCATATTGTCTGCTTGTTGTATAGTTAAGAATACTAAGTCCTATTGCTCCTGTACCATTCATACCACTGCTGTCACGCATAAATAACATCGATGGCATAGCCCAAGAGAATATAACACTCATTCCCAATGTCAATATTGTTGTCAAATTTCTTGCTATCATCGGCAAAATTATCTTAAATAATATCTGTGGTTCTGATGCACCATCTATTTTTGCCGCTTCAATATAATCATCAGGTATTCTGTTCATTGCACAAAGGAAAAACATCATATTCGTTGAAAAACCTGTCCAAATATTAAAGATAACAATAGTTTTCCATGCCGTATTTGGTCCTAACCATCCTTCTGCAGGAATTTTATCACTCATCCCTAACAAATTTAAAATTGTATCTAAAGGTCCTGATGTGAAGAATCCCTTAAAAATCATTACCAATACTACTGCTGATACGATAGATGGTATATACAATACTATCTTAAAGAATCTCTGTCCTTTGCATTTAATATGGCACAAATATGCATACGCAAGTGACATAGGCGCATGAATAAATACTGTCAAAAAACCTATAATCACTGAATTTCTTATTGCAATCCATTCTGTGTCAACTCTACTCGTTCTAAACAAATTAAAAACTGCTTTAAAATTATCCCATCCGGCAAAGGTGCCATAATTTGCACCTTCGCTGTAATCAATAAATGCCATTCTGAAAGAATTGAGATTCAACGCCTGGGTAAAAATGAAATGTAATACCGGCCAGGCTAACATACAAAATATAAAAATACTTTGTTTCTTCTTTCTTGACATTATCTGTTTTCCTCCACGAATTTCTTAATTGTGCTCCAATTTGCTTCTAATTCTTTATAGTTATTGTATACATAGTTATAAACATTTTCTGTTACAGCAACACCTGTAGCTTTGTTTCTATCTGCTATTTCTTTTCCTGTAGCTGAATCAATCCATTTCTGACTTGAGCCAAAACTACTGATTGCAAGTCTAGCTGCCGGGTCAATATTTGGATTGTTGTAGAATCCGATTTTGTTATATTCTTCTAATATTTCACCTGTATAAATATCTCCATTGACGCATGTATTCATAAGATTTGAAACTTCTCCAAACCATGAACCCTTCTTTACGCTTGAATCATCAAAATCAAAACAAAGCGGTGACTGCAAATCTTCTTCTAATGTTGGTAAATATGAATCGTCAAACATAAATCTTAAGAAGTTCTTTGCTTCCGTCTTATTATCATCTGCAATAGCTGATGGAATGATAAAATAGTCTTCTACATTTGGCATATAATAATTTGTGTAGTTGCCATTTTCATCTTTAGGCATTTCAACACCTTTTGCTGTTAATGGATTTCCTTCATCATCACTTAAATATGGTATAGGCATAAATCCTAAATTATCTTCGTCTGTAACAGTTGCTTTCATTTCTGTATAGAACCAGCTTCCTGTAGGACACATTAACGCATAGTTCATAAGGAACTGTGACTGTGAACTTGTGTGGTTAAGTGATACACAGTTAGGAACAGATGTGTTAGATACATAGTCTCCATTGCTATCCTGTTCAAGCTGTAACATATCTACAAGTTCCTGATAAATAACATACTGTACTTCGTCGTTTAACATATCGCAATTTTCGTACTGGCTATAGAATTTAGTATAATTTTCTTCTCCCCAATACTGTCTTCTCCAAGCATCTGTAAAGAAACCTAACATTCCTGTACTACCACTCCATACAAATGGTTTAACTTCCATTTCCTTACCATTTTGCTTATATGTAAATAACTCCTTATTCTTTCCTTCTTTAACTATTTTTTGAACCGCATCAATAACTTCGTTAAGTTCTTTTGTATTAACAGGATATTTATGCTCTGCATCCCATCCTAAAACATCCTGACACACATATGACATCATTTTTTTGTTGTAAACAACACCCTGTGGTGCATTCGTTACAGGTACATAAGCCTGTTTCTGCTTTCCATCTTTGTCATTAATATACTTCTTTGTACAATTCATTTTCTCATTTAATGATTTTCCATCTTCACCCTTCTCATCCAAAAACTCTGTCATATCTTCAATAAGACCATTTCGAAGTAATGTCTTCCATGTACCACCTTGCACAAAATATATATCTGCAGCTTCAGCTTTTTGCTGCTCAAGTGTTGTCTTAATGTTTTCAGATATATATGTATCAAATTCTACTGTAACCTTAGTTCCAACTTTGTCCTCATATGCCTTTGCAGCATTTTCTAACCATTCTCTTCCAAGACCATTGGTCTGCGCATAAATTGATATTTTCTTTCCGTTACTCTTTGCACTTCCTTTTCCACTAGAATTTCCGCCACAACCTGTCATGCTTCCTACTGCAAGTGTCAATACAAGTCCTGTAGCCAAAACTTTTTTTAATAATCCTTTTCTTCTCATTTTGTATTCCTCCTAATTTCCCTTTCGTATTTTTTTATTTAATAGGTATAGCAAATATACCTTCACCTGAACCAAGTTCAAATGTATAACTTCCATCTTTAAGTTCTACCGTTTGTTCTTCTCCATGAACATAAATCATTGCCTTAGATGCTTCTTTAAATTTTATAGTTACTGTATCAGATATATCTTGTCCCGGATCAGTTGCATTTACAATCATATAACCATCATATCCTTTGTCATCTTTCATACATCCGATTATTGTTTCGTCTGTAGATGTGGCTTTTTCAATTCTTGGCGATTCATAATTTCCTACCTGCTTTAACAAATTACTCATTGTCTTGTCTTCATCCGTTAAGGCCATCGTTCCTTCCCAGTCAAAGTTCAAGAATACATGGTCAAACTTCTTGATTTCTTCATTTGCTTCTTTTACTGCATAATATGCTTCTGTTTTTACTGCTTCCTGACCATTCTTTTCAGGATAATTTACCATTGCAGAATAAATTGTGAAAGTGTCCGTGTTCTGCCAATGCTGCCAATAAGTATAGTAATTAATCGCCTTCATTCCATATGCTAATGCACTGTATACCTGATATGTTATCTGAGATTTCTTTGTTGGCAGATACTTATGTACTGTAGTATATTCGCCATCAGGTGTTCCCTCAGCCATCGACTGAACTGTAATTGTTGCATCGTAATCTTTTTCTTTTGCATTTTCAGCTACAAGTTTTAAATTTTGGAACCAGTCTTCTCTGACATATGTAGAATTTCGAACAGGGTCTGTAAATAACGGATAACTGTCATACCCAAAGGTTCCAAGTGCATCAGAAAAAGTATTTATATAATCTTTATAAGCTGCTTCCCTGTCACTTGTATTATCTTTGCTATAATAGCTTAAGTCATCTGCATATATTGGCAACATTGAGGTGTAATAATACAAATCAGGCTTTAAGCTATCCAAATATTCTTTAACAACCTTAAAACTTTTTTCCATACCTGCCTGTGGCTCATCTCTAAATGTAAATCCTTTAAACATCTTGTACTGTGATAAATCATCAACCATTTTTTTTAAGAAAGCTTTATGATCATCTGTAAGTCTTGGATCTCCTGTACTTGTTATCTGTACTAGTGCATCTGCATATACCAATACCGGAATGTTCATCTTTTCAGCCAAATCCATATAATTTTTTAATTCCATGTCTTCAAAGTTTTTCCCGGTCTCATATGGTGCATCACTTTCAGCCATCAGATATGTAAATCCACAATCTATAAAATCCTGAAAATTCTTTTCATCTATAAAGCTGTCCCAACCACCTTCAGGATCTTCGTCCCACGCTCCAAGTTCTCCATTATAGTATCTGTAACCTGCTCTTCTAGGACCGCAATAAGCAGAAAGTTCTATCTGCTTGTCATCTTCATACACCGGTGTTCCTTCCGTAACATTCAGACTCTCATCACTCTTCTTGCTCTCGCTATTTCCTCCGCAGGCACACAAGCCTAATGCCATTGTGGTAACTAGTAGCAACGATAATATTTTCTTTCTCATAAATACCTCCTGATTGTTTTAGCAATTTTTTAGAATTTCTTCTTTTCATTTTTAATTTTATCGTGATTTTTAACAATTATACCATTGTATATATTGGATTTCTATCATTTTTTTTTTGAAACAGTTAATTTTTTTAACCTTAATACTTTCATCTTATATTATCCTATGTTATAATCAATAAAAGTTCATACTCTGTGGAGGAAATTAAAAATGAGTACACATATACAAAATAATACTTTTTCACATCATGCTACAACAAGTTATCCCTATTTTTGTAATTTTAACGAAAAAGGGCTTGAATATCACAGGCATATTGATTTTTATGAATTTAGTCTGGTTGCGTCCGGTTCATATGTCAATTCTTATCAAGGAAAAAATTATACTTTATCCTCAGGGCAGCTTATTTTTATGTCTCCCGGACAGGTACATTCTTTTATGACTGATAAACCTAACAGCCGTCATTATTCATTCATAATACATGAAACTTTTTTTATGAACTATATCAGAAAATATTTTGATAATGCCGATGAAATACTAAATACTCCTTATGTATATTTGGAACTGGAAAATTCTGCATTTATTTATTTATTACATTTAGCATCTTTGTGTTCACGTTCTATTTCCTCAGAACAAAATTCCATATATGGGCATTTGCTGTATAATATGGTATTTAACTGTTTCACAAAGTTGCCTGACGTAGCTGAAAATTCCATTTCTGTATATGCCATAGATTTGCTCAGGCGTTTAGATGCTTACCACCTAAACAATGCTAACATTAGTGAAATTTACAAAGAATATCCTATTTCAACAACTACACTAATTAGAGATTTTTCAAAATTAACCGGATGCACAATAGTTCAATATAAAGCAAAAAAAAGAATGGAATATGCTGCTAATCTTTTAGCAGAAGAAAATTATTCTATTTCCTCAATAGCTGATATGCTCAATATTTCAGGACTTGGATATTTTTCAAAACAATTCAGGGAACAATACGGAATGACTCCAAAACAATGGCAAATCTCTCATCGAAAACAAAAGAAGAACCTGTCATTTGAGTCAAAATCTGAGAATATATCAGAACATAAGACATAATAGTTTTATAATCAAACACAGTAAAATATAATAATATGTTAATATATTATACATAGACATTAATTGTTTATAACAATACAATCATTATGGTATAACTGACGTTTAACCGGCAGAAAGGGATTAACGCAAAAAATATTTTTCATTGCTATTTTTACACTAAAAAGAAAGGAATGGTAGATTAATATGTTTAGAGTTTGGGGTAGAACCTTTAAAAATAATAAAATGCTTCAAAGCACAACAATAGAATTAGAACTTCCAGAAGAGACAAGAACCCATAAGATTTTTATGGCTCTTGAACAAATATGTCAGGATTTTGATTTAAGTAATCCTATCTGGTTAGAGTCTAATATTAACGAATTTAAGAGAATTGCAAGGACAAGATTCTATGCGGATAGTTTTATTGAAGCAATAGATTTTGATTATCTTGATTTTTATGTTATCGAAGAGGATTAAGCATAAATACAGAATCATGACCACCAGCTCAGCTGGTGGTTTGCTCTGCGGCTATAAGCCGCTGTTT
>CAYWUE010000028.1:7637-24020 GCA_964461415.1 uncultured Eubacterium sp. | reverse complement strand
AAAACAAAATATATCGGAGAGATATATTGACAAATTTCAAATATTGAGATAGGAGGAGATTAAAATGAACAATAAAAAGAGAAAAATCTTATCAATAACAATGTGCATAGTAATGTTATTAGGAACTAATGTTTTAGGTTCGGATGAATTGTATGATAATGTTAATTTTATAGGTATAACAAATAAAGTGTTAGAGAAAGATGATTTTGAATCTAATGAGAGATATAACAATTATCTTAAAAGTTTATCAACAGAACAACAGATTATGCCGTTAGCAATGGAAGATCTAAAACCAACAACAACAGTCACTTCAGATATTACATATACATTTGATTACTCGAATGCGGACTGTGATAATGCCATTCAAAATTTTTGCTTTGACAGCAACGGATTAATATATGTAACACAAAATGCAAGTAAGGATGATGGGTACGATGGCACTGCAGTGAAAGGTGATGTTATTATTTCTGAATGTAAATTAAACGGTAATGTGATCGAATTTAAGAGTAGTATGATTTTAAAGAATGGTGGACATGGACAAACATTAGAAAGTTATACATATACAGATTCAAATAATGTTTCAAAAAAATATCTTTTAGTATCGACAGAATCAAAGAAAAGTGGAGACAATTATTGGTCAATTCAAATTGGAAGATTAGAATATAAAGCTAACAAAACTGTAGATTCATCAGAGGTTAACAAACTAACATATTTATCCTATGCTAACTCTGATTTAGAATCATTAGGAAGTGTTAAAAGATGTGATGCAGCTATTTCTGCTAATAATAAATATCTTTTAATTTGGTCAAAGATTATTGACAAAAATAATGAAAATAGTGAGCCAATACAATATAGTTGCTATGATTTTGAAATAATTAATAAACAACTTGATAAATCTTCAACAGTATCATTTAAAGCAAATACAACACTAAAAAAAGTGTTGGAATATTCATTTACTCAAAAAGGAAATCAAAAAATTTTCCCACAAGGTTCAGTTCAAGGTATAGAGGTCACAAATAATGCTAATATGTATATTTCATCGGGAAAAGAAAGTGATAGTCCATGGATTTGCAATGTATCAAAGAGTGGAAAATGGAAGAGTACAGTCAAAGTAGCTTTTAGTGATTGGGGAAGTTCATTTGAAATGGAAGGAATTAAAATTAAAGGTGAATATTTATATTTTGCATCTAAAGCATCAGCAAAAAAATGTAGAATTGGAAGGATAAAGAAAGAAGTGTTAGATTAAATAATAATGCGATAAAATTTAAAAATCATTCGTATAATAATTAAATAAATAAATAAAGAAAGGAATTGCAAAATGAACTTTCAAGTCGGAAATTTAAGGTCATTTTGCAGCAGGTACAGCATTATGAAAAAATTATTTAGAAGAATGTTTCCGATTATGGTTATTGCATTAGCAGTATTAGTAGCAAGACCACCAATCGATACATTAGCGGCAAAAAATAATGGTAAAGTCTATTATACATTGAAAAATGGCACTTTGACTATTTCGGGAAAAGGAAAGATGCCTAAGAACATGACTTTTAAAAAGAATAAAAAAATCAAGAAAGTAGTAATCAAGAAAGGCGTAACATCTATTTCTGATAATGCATTTAATGGTTGCACAAATTTAAAAAAAGTTAAAATCGGAAATAGTGTTGTATCAATTGGAGAAAAATCTTTTATGGACACAAATATTGAAAAATTGGTTATACCCGATTCTACGAAATATATTAAAAAAAGTGCTTTTTCTTATTGCGAAAAATTAAAAAGTGTAAAGTTTGGAAAGAAAGTAAAAACAATAGAGAATGCGGCTTTTTGGCTTTGTACAAAATTAAAAAATATAACAATTCCTAATTCTGTAAAAACAATAGGTGATGGAGCATTTGGATGTTGTAATAAAGCTGAGAAAGTTGTTTTGGGTAAGAAAGTTAAATATATTGGAGAAAACGCCTTTTCAGATAACTATAAAGTAACAGAAATTATTATTCCTGATAGAGTTGAAATAATAGGAGATTATGCTTTCGATAGTTGTAAAAAATTAAATAAACTTTATATAGGAAAAAGGGTAAATACAATTGGTACTTGTGCATTTGCAAATACAAAACTTAAGGATGCCGTTATTCCTGTTAGTGTTAAAACTGTTGGAAAGAATATTTTTTGTAATATGACAAATATAGTTATGCCGGGAAAATTTGAGAATTACCCTAAACACTCAACAATTATAGATGAGTGTGATAATATTACATTTAATACAGATGTTGATTTAGAAATTATACAGAATCTTAGTTGCGAAAATTATATTTTAACTGATACAGACATGAATTATAAGAGCATAAATGGAGACATATATACAAAGGATGGAAAGAATTTGGTTAGAGTAGCATCATCGAAAAGAAATGTTAAAATAAGTGAGGGATGTGAAGTTGTTTGTCTTTCGGCGTTCTTATACAACTGTGGTAAAAATAAAAATTATAATGTTCGTCTTAATAAACGATTTTTGAGCATTGAAGTTCCAAAAACAGTTAAAAAATTTGATTTATATAATAATTTAACTTATGTAGAAGATGAATATACTTTTAAAGGTGCATACAAAGAAAGTTGTAAAATTGAAAATATGATTTTTGAAGATAAAACAACGAAACCAGAAAATCTTGAAGCATTTCTTGAAAGAATTAATTGCGTAGATAAGAATAAAGATGAAATCGTTGCGCAGTTTGCAAAATAATAATTAGACGAAAACTTAAATAGGGTATGCTTTTATATACTAAAAGTTGTTGACTGTTAAACAGTCAACAACTTTTTCTCTCTTTTATTCATAATTTACATTTCCTTTATCCCAGTTATATCCGGTGAGATATTCATAGAATAATTAGTGTGATAAATTACAAAACCTGGCATTGCTCCAGCAACTTTTTTTATGTGTTTCTTTTGGATATAGTCAATTTCAACTTTATCCTGAGATTGTCCTTTAGAATAATGAGCAGCAAGTTTTGCAGCCTCCTCAAATGTTCTATCAGGAAGCTCCTGGTTATTTGATTTCACTATTACATGAGAGCCTGGAAATGTTTTACTGTGAAACCACCAGTCGTTTCCGGTAGCGATTTTGAATGTTAATTCTTCGTTTTGAATATTATTTTTTCCTACGTATATATCAAAACCATCTGAAGATATAAAATGAAGTGGTTTGCTAAGTATTTTTTCTTTTTTAGCATTTGTTTTTTTGTATTTTATATATCCGGTTTGGATAAGTTCCTGCCGTATAGCTTTTAAATCATGTTCAGTTGTAGCTATATCTATAGAAACATTTATTGTTTCAAGATAATCTATGGATGCTTTTGTTGATTTGATTATATCTGTAAGTGCTTCTTTGGTCCTTTTTAATTTACTATATTTTTCGAAATATTTATTTGCATTTTCTATAGGTGTAAGTGTTTCGTCTAAAGGTATACTGATTGGTTCTCCAGTATAAAAGTTTTCGGTATTAAATTTTTTTGCACCGGTTTCAATAGAGTAGCCGTAAGCTGTTAATATTTCACCATAAACCTTGTATTTATCTTTTTTTTCGGTATCTTTCATTTGTTTGAGCTGAATATTATATTTTTTTCTGTCTCTTTCAAGAGCAGTAGATACTATTCGTCTTAAATCAGAAGATTTTTGTCTCATTCTAGTATATAAATTCTTTTTTGAATAAAAATCTTCAAGTAATATACTCATACTAATATAAGGTGTAGAGCTGCAATCAGGATATACTGAAAGTGGTAGTGCTGAATAATCCTTTGGTTTTCCGTTTTTTTCATAGATAATCGGTGAAAAAATTCGTGTTTTGATTTTATTTATCATTTGATAAAAACTTATCCAAATAAGATTTCTGTCCCCTAAGACAAGACTGTTTGCAGGTATAGAAGAATCTAACTTGTTTTCATAACATAAACTTTCAGCAATAATAGGACTTATACCTGTATATGAGGTGTATATAGCCTTAGACAATGACATCGGCTTTGAAAAAACTATATCTAAAAATTCATCTTTTGTTGCAGTTAATGGATTTGTTTTTTCGAGTGTTTCTGGAATAAAATATGGTTTTCCAGGTAATACTTGTCTAACAGAACTCATTACAGCTGTGATATGTTTTATGCTGTCAATTATCATATTATTATCATCCGTAAAAATTATATTGCTGTGTTTTCCCATTAATTCAACAATAAGATGTTTTCTTTTAATATCACCTAATTCATCAAGGTGCTGTATTTCAAAGTCAACAATACGCTCTAGGCCTGGCTGTGTAATGCTTACAATTCTACCATTATTTATGTGTTTTCTAAGAAGCATACAAAAATTAGGTGCAGTCATAGGGCTTGGTTTGTTAGTATCTGTAAAATAAATAAGCGGAAGGCTTGCGTTGACACTTAGTAGTAGTTTGTATTGGGATTTGTTAGCTTTAAATGTCAGCATTAGTTCATCAGCTTCTGTCTGAGCAATTTTATATATTCTTCCTTCTATTAAAGTTTCGTTTAGTTCATGTACAAGGGCAGCTACCGTAATACCGTCAAATGCCATTTCGACCTCCTATATAAAAATTATTATAGTTATCAATTTCTTACAGGTGCATTTTATTATTATTTCTTTAGTAAGTCAACCTTGACGGTGGAACATTATTGAATTATAATAAAGTGAATTATGACCATTAATAATGAATAAGCTAGAAAGTCTTTTGTTGTAAATTCTTTTTCATTTTAATTCTAATGATTTACAAAAAAAGATAGGAGATAAAAATGTTAAAAAGTATGACAGGTTTTGGCAGATTTGAAGTTTCAAAAGGGGACAGAAAAGTAACCGTTGAAATTAAATCTGTCAATCACAGATATTTGGAATTAGGCATAAAATTACCCAAAAAACTTTATTTTCTTGAAGGAGATATAAGAAACGAGCTTAAGAAATACATTGAAAGAGGAAAGGTTGATGTATTCTTAACTTATGAGAACAATGGTGTGGGTAATGAATGCGTAAAATATAATCCGGTACTCGCGAAGGAATATTTTGAATGTTACCGAAGAATCAGTGAGGAATTAGGCATTGATAATGATGTAAGAACAAGTTATATCATGAGGAGTCCGGATGTTGTTACAATTGAAAATGAGGTTGATGATGAGGAGGCTATTAAGTCAATAGTTATTCAGGCTATTAACAAAGCTGCAAAAAATCTTGTTGAAACTAGAGCCGCAGAAGGCGAGAGCCTAAAGAATGACTTGATTAAGAAGTTAGATGGCATGCTTTTAAACGTTGATTTTATTACTGAAAAATCTCCGTTAATCGTTGAAGAATATAAAGAGAAAATCACTACAAAAATCCATGAGCTATTAGAAGATAATCAGATAGATGAAGCAAGAATTGCTCAGGAAGTTACTGTATTTGCTGACAAGGTTTGCGTTGATGAGGAGCTAGTCAGACTAGAAAGCCACATTAAAGCTATGAAGGAAGCTTTGATGGTTGGAGGAGCTATAGGTAGAAGATTAGATTTTATAGCTCAAGAGATGAATCGTGAAGCTAATACGACTTTATCAAAAACTACTGACAGAGAGATTTCGGAAAAGGCTATAGAGCTTAAAACTGATATAGAAAAGGTTAGAGAACAGATTCAAAATATTGAATAAATTTAATATAATATATTAATTATTTTTATGTCACATCTATATGGCAATGCGATGGTTAGTGAAAAATGTTTTTTCATTGTTATTTATGTTGTAAATCTTTATAGCAGTATGAAGATTAGTGTAAAAAATAAATTGTTCATTGCTATTTGTGGCGCCAGTCGAAGACTGCGGAATGGAGATTGTTATGAAAAAAGGAAAATTATTAATTATTTCAGGCTTTTCAGGAGTTGGAAAAGGTACTGTAGTAAAATATATGTTGGATAATTATTCTAATTATAATATTTCTGTTTCAGCGACTACAAGAAAACCACGAGAAGGAGAAATAAATGGAGTTCATTACCATTTTATTTCCAATGAGCAGTTTGAAAATATGATTGCTGACAGAGAATTGCTTGAATACGCAAAATATGTAGATAATTATTATGGTACTCCAAAGGCTTTTGTAGAAAAGAAACTAGAAGAAGGAAATAATGTAATTCTTGAAATTGAAACTCAAGGAGCACTTCAGGTTAAGGAAATGATGCCCGAGGCAGTTATGATTTTTGTTTTGCCACCGGATGCTGATACCTTAAAGAACAGGCTTTTAGGAAGAAAGACTGAAACAATTGATGTAATTAATAAGCGCTTGTGTAAGGCAGCAGAAGAAACAGATGTTGTTGACAAGTATGAATATTGTGTTATTAATGATGAGGTTTCAAAATGTGCCAAACGAATTAATGACATTGCAACAGATAATAATCCAGAACTATTAAGTTCTGATTGTATAAATAAAATTATTAATGATATTTTAAAGTTTTCGAAAGGAGAGTAAATATGTTACATCCATCATATTCAGATTTAATGGACGTTGCTAATAGCGAGGTTGAAGACGGTGAACAGCCGGTAGTTCAGAGCAGATATTCTATTGTTATGGCGTCTGCAAAAAGAGCAAGACAGATTATTGCAGGTGATGAACCTATGGTTACAAATGCCAATAGCAAAAAAGCTTTATCAGTAGCTGTTGATGAACTTTATAATTCTAAAATCAGAATTTTAGGAGATGACGAGGAAGAATAAGTGTCCAGAGTGACACTTTTTTCTCTATCCGATGTTAAAAGGAGTGTATAGTTGAAAATTTTATTTGTATCTCTAGGCTGTGACAAGAATCTTGTAGACTCAGAACATATGTCAGGTCTTTTGTCAAAGGCAGGATATGAGTTTACGGATGATGAGACACAGGCAGATATTATAATTATAAATAGTTGCTGTTTTATAAAAGATGCTAAGGAAGAGAGTATCGAGACTATTTTTGAAATGGCAAGATATAAAGAAGAAGGTCAATGTAAGGCTTTAGTTTTGGCAGGGTGTTTGGCACAAAGATACCACAAGGAAATGGAAGAAGAAATTCCTGAAGTGGATATTTGTATTGGAACTACTGCAATTGACAGTATTGTAAGTGCCTTAGAAGAATTCTTCAAAAATAATAAGAGAGTGGAATGTTTGAACGATATCGATTATCTTGCGGCAGCTAATGCACCAAGAAATCTTTCTTCAATGGGCAGTTATGCATATCTAAAAATTGCAGAAGGCTGTGATAAACATTGTACTTATTGCATTATTCCGAAAATTCGTGGAAATTATCGAAGCGTAAGGATGGAATATTTAATTGAAGAAGCAAAACAACTAGCCAGCCAAGGAGTTAAGGAGCTTATTTTAGTGGCTCAGGAAACTACAATGTATGGCAAGGATATATATGGTGAAAAATCACTTCATGTTTTATTAAAAGAATTAGCAAAAATTTCCGGTATTTATTGGATAAGAGTTTTGTATTGTTATCCTGAGGAAATTTATGATCAACTAATAGATGTTATGGCATCAGAGAAAAAGATATGTAATTATCTTGACCTGCCGATTCAACATGCAAGTGATAATATTTTGAAAAAAATGGGACGAAGAACTACTAATAAAGATTTACGAGATATTATTGGAAAATTACGTCACAAAATACCGGATATTGTTCTTCGTACAACATTGATTACAGGTTTTCCGGGAGAAACAGAAGAAGACCATCGTATTAATTTAGATTTTGTAGACGAAATGGAATTTGAGCGTCTTGGTGTTTTTACTTATTCAGTAGAAGAAAATACACCTGCTGCTTTGTTTCCTGATCAGATAGATGAGGAGATTAAGGAAAACAGACGAGATGACATTATGGAATTACAGCAAGAAGTTGTATTTGATAATTCAAAAAAACATATTGGAAAAACATATATTGCTATAATTGAAGGAAAAATTTCCGGTGAAAATGCATACATGGGTAGAACTTATATGGATGTTCCGGGAATTGACAGCAATATTTTTGTTATTACAGATGAAGAACTTATGACAGGGGATTTTGTAAAGGTAAAAGTTACAGGCATTAATGATTATGATTTAATCGGCGAGCTTGATGAATAGAATGGAGGAATTTATGAATTTACCAAATAAATTAACAGTATTTAGAATTATATGTATACCTATTTTTGTTGCATTAATGCTGATAGATACTATTCCATATAACAATTACATTGCAGTTGCTATCTTTATTATTGCAAGTCTTACGGATATGCTTGACGGAAAGATAGCAAGAAAATATAATCTTGTAACCAATTTTGGGAAATTTATGGACCCTTTAGCGGACAAGCTTTTAGTCAGTGCTGCACTAATTTGTCTTTCTGGAAACAAAATTCCGGCATGGATTGTAATTATTATAATAAGTAGAGAATTATTTATAAGTGGTTTTAGAACTTTAGCAGCTGACCAGGGGATTGTACTAGCAGCAGGCTGGTGGGGAAAATTCAAAACTACTTTCCAGATGATTATGATTATTGTATTGATTATCGATATACCGTTTAAGGCATTTGACATTATTGGATGGGCTTTAATTTGGATTTCGCTTGCACTTACAATTATTTCAATGATTGATTATATTGCAAAAAACATTCAGGTACTAAAAAATTAATCTATTATAAAATTGACGGAGGAATATTATGTTAGCATACAGAGATTTAACAAAAGAACAGCTAGAAAAAGAATTAGAAGTACAAAAAAAATTATATAAAGAAATTTGCGATAAAAACATCAGTTTTGATATGTCTAGAGGAAAGCCTGGAGTCGATCAGCTTGACTTATCAGCGGATATGCTTGATGTTTTTGATAGTAATTCTGTTCTAAAAAGTGAAAATGGCTTTGATTGCAGAAATTATGGCGTATTGGATGGTATTCCTGAAGCAAAAAAAATGATGGCAGATATTATGGATGTTAATCCTGAAAATGTTATTGTTTATGGAAATGCTAGCCTTAATATTATGTATGACACAGTGGCTCGTTCTTATACTCATGGTGTAATGGGTGCTAAACCTTGGTGTAAACTTGATAAAATAAAATGGCTTTGTCCTGTCCCAGGATATGACAGACATTTTGCAATCACAGAACATTTTGGAATTGAAATGATTAATATACCGTTGCTAGAAGATGGTCCGGATATGGATATGATTGAAGAATTAGTAAGCAATGATGATGCAATCAAGGGTATTTGGTGTGTGCCAAAATATGCTAATCCAACAGGTATTTCTTATTCAGATGAAGTTATAAAAAGAATGGCAGCTTTAAAACCTGCAGCCAAGGATTTTAGGAT
Organism: uncultured Eubacterium sp.; assembly: GCA_964461415.1. Classification (GTDB taxonomy): domain Bacteria; phylum Bacillota; class Clostridia; order Lachnospirales; family Lachnospiraceae; genus Eubacterium_G. The sequence goes on along the minus strand of CAYWUE010000028.1, from coordinate 14,711 downwards.
TTTTTGGGATAATGCTTATGCAATTCACCATTTATATGAAGAAAGTGAAAAACAAAAACAGATTCTTGATATTCTTTCAGAATGTGAAAAAGCCGGAAATCCAGATATGGTTTATGAATTTGCATCAACATCTAAGGTTACATTTCCAGGTTCAGGTGTAGCAGCGCTTGCAACATCAAAAGATAATATTGAATTTATAAAAAAGCAGATGACTATTCAAACTATTGGTCACGATAAAATAAATCAATTAAGACATGTTAAATATTTTAAAGACTTCGAGGGTATAAAAAAACATATGATGAAGCACGCAAGTCTTATGAGACCTAAATTTAATGCAGTTCTATCAATGTTAGATAAAGAATTGAAAGAAGCTGACATCGCTACATGGACTAATCCTTTAGGTGGATACTTTATATCATTAGATGTAATGGATGGCTGTGCTAAGAAGATTGTAGAGATGTGTAAAGATGCAGGTATGGTATTAACAGGAGCGGGAGCTACATATCCATATGGAAATGATGCTTGTGATAAGAATATTAGAATTGCACCATCTTTCCCAACACCAGAGGAATTGGTTGAGGCAAGCAAGATTCTTATCGTTTGTACAAAAATTGTAACATTAGAAAAAATGCTAAATATTTAATGAAGACTCGCAAAGAATGTTTCTTTGCTAATGGGATAAATATATGAAAAAAATCACATTGGGTATACTAGCTCACGTAGACAGTGGGAAAACAACATTGTCAGAAGCCTTGTTATTTGAGACGGGAAAGATTAAAAAAATAGGAAGAGTTGATCACAAAAATACTTTTTTTGACAATTATGATTTAGAAAAACAAAGAGGAATTACCATTTTTTCAAAACAGGCAGAATTAGAATATAAAAATACCGATATTACGGTATTAGATACCCCGGGACATGTGGATTTTTCTGCAGAAATGGAGAGAACACTGCAGGTTTTGGATTATGGGATTCTGGTTGTAAGTGGAAGTGAAGGTGTTCAAGGGCACACTGAAACTTTATGGAAGCTATTAGAAAAATATAATATACCTACATTTATTTTTGTAAATAAAATGGATATGGTTGGAACCAATAAGGAATTTGTTTTCTCAAATCTTAAACATAAGTTTGGAGACGGAATAATTGACTTTTCAACAAATGAATTAGACCTTGAAAACATTGCAATGTGTGATGAAGATGTTCTAGATATTTATATGGAAAGTGGTCAGATTTCTGAACAGATTATAGCTAATTTGATTTTGGAAAGAAAAGTTTTTCCATGTTTTTGTGGTTCGGCATTAAAAAATGAAGGAGTAAGCGATTTGTTAGACGGGATAAACAAATACGTAGTTACTCCTATTTTTCATCAGGAATTTGGTGCTAAAATTTTTAAAATTACTAAAGAGAATGGCATTAGACTGACACATATGAAAATAACAGGTGGCTCTATCAAGGTTAAAGATATTCTTGAAGGAGAATATGAAGGCGAAAAATGGTCGGAAAAGATTAATGATATAAGAATTTATTCAGGGAATAAGTTTAAAAGTATTAATCATGCAGAGACAGGAATGGTCTGCGCTATTTCGGGACTTAATTATACATATGCAGGACAGGGACTTGGTATTGAACAACATTCCGAGCAGCCTAATTTACAGCCTGTTTTATCATATAAGATTATTATTCCTGAAAATGTGAATATAAATCAGGCTTATAAAATGTTGAAAGAGTTAGAGGAAGAAGATCCGACTTTAAGCTTAAAATGGAATGAAGAAAAACGAGAGATTCTTGCTAATTTAATGGGACAGATACAGATTCAAATATTAAAACATATTATCAAGGAACGTTTTGATATGAATGTAGAATTTGGCACAGGCTCTATTTTGTATAAGGAAACTATTACAGACACTGTTGAAGGCGTAGGACATTTTGAGCCATTAAAACATTATGCAGAGGTACATTTGTTAATGGAACCGGGAGAGATTGGAAGTGGAATAACTTTTGAATCTAATCTTAATGAAAGTTATTTAAGCCGTAATTGGCAAAGGCTGATAATGACTCATTTGGCTGAAAAAGAACATAGAGGTGTTTTGACAGGTTCGCCTATAACGGATATTCATTTTACACTTGTAGCTGGCAAGGCTCATCTAAAACATACAGAAGGTGGTGATTTTAGAGAAGCTACTTACAGAGCGGTTCGACAAGGTTTAAAAAAAGCCACTTCAGTACTACTTGAACCTTATTATAATTTTATACTTCGTATTCCATCTTCTAATGTAGGACGTGCAATGACTGACATAAACCAAATGTATGGAAATATGAATCCGCCTGAGATTGAAGGTGGGATGAGTGTAATAACAGGATTTGCTCCCGTTTCAACTATAAGTGATTATATTAATATTGTTAATGAATATACGCATGGTACAGGTAGCTTGACACTTAATTATAAAGGGTATGGTGTATGTCACAATGCAGATGAAATTATAGAGAACATTAATTATGACAGCGAGAGTGATTTACAAAATCCTACAGGTTCAATTTTTTGTTCACATGGTGTCGGAATTGTGATTTCATGGGATAAAGTAGATGAACATATGCATGTCAAAACTGACTTTAACAACGGTGAAATGTATAATATAGAAAATTACAATGTAAAGAATGAACGAGCAGTAAAAAATAAGGATTCTTATGCAATTGACAAAGAATTAGAGGAAATATTTGAAAAAACTTTTGGACCGATTAAACGTAAACAATATTCAGAAAAGAAGACTAGAACCTATAATCCGGTTAAACAAAAAAACAACAGTAAGCCAAAGCTTTCTGAATGTCTGTTGGTTGATGGGTATAATATAATTTTTGCATGGGATGAACTAAAAGAACTTGCAAAAGTAAATATTGATGGAGCAAGAGCTAAGCTATTAGATATTCTTTCGAATTACCAGGGATATAAAGGAAATACGGTTATCGTCGTTTTTGATGCGTATAATGTAAAAAAACACAGCGAATCCATTTCGAAATACCAAAATATTTATGTTGTTTATACAAAGACAGCAGAAACAGCAGACATGTATATTGCAAAGACTACACACAAGTTGTCTAATAAATTTCAGGTTACGGTAGCAACTTCAGACGCATTAGAGCAATTAATTATAATGGGACACGGTGCACTTAGAATGTCTGCAGCTAATTTTAAAAATGAAGTTAGTTGCATAAATAATGCTATCATGGAAAATATAAACAAGACAACTTCTCTTAAAAACTTTGTTTTAAAAGATAGGTAAAATTATAAAAAAGTCATGTATCCATATAATTTATTTATATGAATATATGACTTTTTTTGTTTGTATAAAATATAATACAATTATTGTTCATTTTAAGAAAAAAGATTTTTCGTAGTTAGTTTTAAAGTTCATATTTCTTTAACCAATAAGATATTTGCAAAATATATGCCAACATTTGCGGTCCGGCCATTAACTGTCCATACCATGGTTTCCCATAATCTTTAGTACTGTTTATAAAAGTAGTTAATTTCTGAAAATCAATATATTCTTGAAGCCTGATATTTGATTTATATTCCGCAATAACCATTTCTCCAAGCAATCGTTCGTATTTAGGGTCATAGCTTTTAGGATAAGGAGTTTTCTTTCTATATAAAATCTCATCAGGTAAATATTTTTTACCACATTCTACAAGCAAACTTTTTGCCTGGTTTTTATAGCATTTATATTCCCATGGAATATTGAAAACATATTCTAATATTCTATAATCAGCAAAAGGAACTCTTGCTTCTAATCCAGAATACATGCTGCATCTATCCATCCTGTTAAGAAGTGTCATCATAAACCAGCGAATGTTTAACCATGTTATTTTTCTTATATTTGCTTCTTCAGTTTTCTCACCGTATAAAATAGGACATGTATTTAAAGAAGCTATATATTTTTCGTGTACATATTCTTCTAAATGCAATGAATTTATAAAATCATCCTTAAAAAGAAAAGTTCTTGTTGACATATCATATGACCATGGAAATGTATTTTTTAAAAACATTTCTTTTTTGTGAAACCATGGATAACCACCAAAAATTTCATCTGCACATTCTCCAGTAAGCACAACTTTACATTCTTTTGATACAAGATTGCAAAAATAAAGCATCGATGCTTCTACATCAGCCATATTTGGAATATCTCTGGCATCCACAGCCTTAAATAAACAGTCAATTTGATTTTCGTTGTTGCACTCTAGGAATTTGTGATTACTATTTATATGATTAACCATAATCTCAACAAAAGGTTTATCCCTAGCGCTTTGAAAGTTATTTGCTTTAAAATTTTTATCGTTATCTACAAAGTCAAAAGAGTAGGTGTTTAAGCATTTTTCACAATCCATATTTTTTGTGACGATTGCAGAAACAAGGCTTGAATCAAGACCGCCTGATAGGAAGGTGCAAATAGGAATATCGGAAACCATTTGATTTTTTATACTATCAGTTATTAAAAAATTGCATCTGTCAATTGTCGTAGGATAGTCATCTGTATGCATATAGCTTTTTAAAGTCCAATATGCAGAATCAGATACTGAAATTTTTCCATTAGATGAGGAAGCAATAGTTAAAAAGTGTCCGGGAAACACCTCTTTAATTCCTGCAAATACACCATTACCCAAGGTATGGGCAGGGCCTAATCCTATTATTTCGCACCAACTATAATTGTCCATTTTAGGCTTTATACCATATGCAAATATTCCTTTTTGTTCAGATGCAAAAACAAATTCTCTGTCATTGTAATAGTAGAATAATGGTTTTACTCCTATGTGATCTCGAACAGCTATAATTGCGCCATTATCATAGATAACAAAGGAGAAAATACCATTAAATTCTTCAAAAATATCTGTTCCAAAAATTAAATAACAGTACAATACTATTTCTGTATCGCTAGATGTGCTTAATTTTATTTTATAGGAATGCAGCATTTCTTTAAGATAGTCCGTATTATAAATTTCACCATTATAAACAATTGTAGCGCTGTGGTTTTTATATATTTTTGTCATTGGCTGATGTCCACCTTTGATATCACGTATAGATAGTCTTGAATGAGCAAAGCCAACAAAACCACCAACAATATTGTTAGGAAAATAAACTTTATTTTGACTTAAATTATTTGAGAGAAAACCGGATAAAAATATTCCTTCATCATCAGGACCTCTGTGTTTGATTGTTTTTTTCATTTTGATTAGTTTGTTCTTTAATGAAAAATATGTCTGTTCATTTGAAATGTTATATTTAGTTTCATAAAAACCTGCAATGCCACACATAATTACTCCATTCTGTTATTTTATTTAGAATAATATTATAAAACAGTCACATGAGGACTTTTTATTACTGGCTGAATCTGTCGTCCGCCTAAGGCTTTTTCGATTGTATCTTCAATTAAATCTGCATGTGCAATCATAGAATTAGGTTTAGTCAAATAATTATCCTGGCCGAAAGGTACAAAAAAGATATTTTTTGTATTTAACAGTATACCGATATTTTTGAGATTCATTCCTAAAGCATCATTAGTACTTAAAGATATGACAAGTGGTCGGTTATTTCGAAGGTGAGCTTTTGCTGCCATTAAAACTGGAGTATCAGAAATGCCATTGGCAAGTTTTGATAAGGTGTTCCCAGTACAAGGTGCAATAATAAGCAAATCGAGCATAGTTTTAGGACCGATTGGTTCTGCGTCAGGAATAGAAGTAATAGGTGGTTTTCCACTAATTTCCTCTGCAAGTTTTAAAAAATCTTTACATTTGCCAAAACGACTGTCTGTTGTTGCCGCATTATCGGAAAAAATTGTAAATAGATTTGCTTTAGTATTTGCAAGTTGTTTTAATTCTTCGAAAATTTTTTTATAGGTGCAGTATGAACCTGTTATTCCTACACCAATATTTATGCCGCTAAAATCGTGTGCCATTTTGTTTGGTCCTTTCTAAATAAGACAATATACTTTTTGCAATTAATTCCCCAGCACTTTTTGGAGCTGTAAGCCCAGGAAGTGAGGGGCATGTAATAAGATTTAGTTTATATTTTTTTGAAAGTTCCTGATTTATACCATAAGGTTTTGAAGCAATTTCAAAAAGAAAACATTCCTTCTTTAACAGACTCATTGAATAATCTGTCAAAACATTACCTGGAACTGTATTAATAATTATGTCAAATTTATTTAAATGGGAATTTAAGCCAGCAAAATCTGTAGTTTTAAATCCATAAGCATATGCTTGACTTAAATGAACATTAGTATGATCATATATTGTTATATTTCCGTTTAAAGCTTTAAGTTTTAGAGCAGAATTAATTCCACATCGACCGAAACCGATAATAAGAATATTAGATTCTTGAATTGAAAATGGAGTATTTTCAATAATTCTGCTAATAAGACCTTCAGCAGTAAGTTCAGCATTAGACCAGACAACATTATCATCTTTTAAAAAATCAAAATAATTCACCTTTTTATTTTTTAAAGAATCGGAGACCTTTTCAGATATATTACCACCAAACAGGGTTTGATGTGGCTTTAGCAAAGCGATAAATGTACTTATCGGATAACTTGAATACAAATCGCAGTTTAGATTTATTCCATCTTTTGAAAACGGAGTACCACATAAAATATATTTCTCATCATTAAAGTCAAAATTATTTTTTATATGTGAGGAATACCCTGATTTATTAAAAAATTCATTGGCAAAATATTGTCTTTTATCACCTGATAAAACAGCTATACTATTCATATAAACCTCCGTACAATGCTAAAGTGATAATAAATATTAGATTGCTGTATTCATTGCTTTCCATATAATAGAATATGCCATCATAATTTGAGGGTGCGTAAAACTTTTAATAAATCACTAAATTTTCAGTTAGCAAAATCCATTATAAAATAATAGAATGCCAATGTAGATGCTTTATGCATGATTTTAAGCAGTTATAAATTTTTTCATTTAATCTTACAAATATTATATATAGAGATATGTCGAATTTTATCTTGCTTATCACGAATGGACTTGAATGGACTTTTTATTTTTGTTTATAAATGGTATAAT
>CAYWUE010000028.1:0-7537 GCA_964461415.1 uncultured Eubacterium sp. | reverse complement strand
CTTATCACGAATGGACTTGAATGGACTTTTTATTTTTGTTTATAAATGGTATAATGTGTTCTAATATTGTTTTTTTAAAAAAATCTGGGAAATTTAACAAACAATATCCTCTAGAGAAATAAATAAAATACTTTTATATATGGGAGAAATATACGATATGGAGCTAAAAATGAAAAGATTAAAAAGAGCAGCACTAATTCTAAATTTATTACAGATAGTAGCGTTAGCAGTATTTGAGCTGATATTTATTAGATTAACATCATATAAAAACAAATTGATTATGGAATATGTACCTGCAAAATATTTTGTTATATTTGAAGTGATGCTTGCAGCATTAGTATTAATTCCTTTTATAATAAAAAGAGGAAAAAAGAGCAGAATCGTATCAATAATTATTTCATCATTTATGATTTTGATTCTGACTGCAACATCAGTCTTAGGAATTGTTTATGAGAGTGAAATAAAAAAGATTTTTGATAAGGCTGATGCTACAATAGACAATGTTATTGAAAAGTCAAAATTATCAACGGAAGAATACGGTGTATATGTTTTAAATGAAGATAAGGCAGAAGAAATAAAAGATATAGAAAACTATAAATTAGGATATAATCTTTCTTTTGCTGAAAATGAAACAAGATCAGTATTAAGGGATATTCAAAAAAATGTAGATAACAACGTTGAAGCTGTAGAATACAAAGAATTAACAAAAATGGCGGATGAATTACTTAACAATGAAAAGACAGCTTTTATTTTTAATCAGTCTATGATAGACCTTATTGAAAGTGCCGGAGAAGATGCAGATGATGGAGAAAATAACAGTATTTATGCAGAATTTTCAGAAAAAATCAAATGTATATATGTTATTAACATAGAAACAGCACTCCAGGCAGACAGTGGTGAGAAATACGTTACAGAAGAATGTTTTAATATATATATTAGTGGAATTGATACAGAAGGAGATGTTACAGCAAAAAGCAGAAGTGATGTAAATATAATTATGTCAGTAAATCCGGTTACACATCAGGTTTTGCTTTTGTCTACGCCAAGAGATTATTATGTCCCATTATCTATTTCTAATGGAGTAAAGGATAAACTTACGCATGCAGGAAATTATGGTATTGATGTATCAATTGATACCTTAGAAATGCTTTATAATATTAAAATTGATTATTTTGTAAGGCTTAATTTTACAGGTTTTGTAAATATAATCGATGCATTAGGCGGAATAGATGTTGAATCTGATTATTCATTCTATACACATGGCTATAGTTATCATGCAGGTTTAAACGAGAATTTGAGTGGCATTGAGGCTTTGTGGTTTGCGAGAGAAAGACATGCCTTTGCTGAAGGTGACAAACAAAGAGGACGTGACCAGATGAAAGTTATTGAGGCTGTAATAGAAAAGCTTCAAAGTACAGCATTATTAAAAAATTATAATCAGATTTTTAATGACATCAGTTCAAGTTTCCAGACCAATATGCCGAAAAAAGATATAAAAACATTGGTGAAGTATCAGTTAGAAAATATGCCTAAATGGAATGTTGTTTCAACAAGCGTAACTGGAAGTGGCAGAAAAGATGTGACGTATTCAATACCAAATGCTACAGCATATGTAATGGAACCTGATCAGGAATCAATAAATGAAGCAAAAAAATTATTTGACAGAATACAAAACAACAAAAAAATCAAAATAAAAGAAACGACTAAGGAATAATAGTCTTTTTGTAGTCAGGAGGCAATAATGAATAAGGAATATACTGATAATTTTGAAGAATTCAGTGATAAAGAAGGTTTTGAATTAATTTCTACAAAAGCAAATACCTTAAAGGCATTAGAAAAACGACTTGTAATGGGAAAAATTGAACCTATGCTTATAATTATTGCAAAGGATTACAAAATCAATAAGAAAGAAGTAGCAAAACATGTTATAGAAACTTTTAAAGGTGAAAAAATTGTTGTAAGAAGTTCATCAACGAATGAAGATTGTCTCAAAAAATCAAATGCCGGACATTATACCAGTGTGCTTAACGTAGATTCTTCCGACGAACAAAGCATAAGGCAAGCTGTTGATGAAGTATTGAATTCTTATTTGTCTGATATGAGAGATATTTCAATGCAACAGGTTTTAATACAGCATCAGTCTGTGGATGTTGCATATAGTGGAGTATTATTTACTTATGATATTCAAGGACAGCGCCCATATTATCTTATTAATTATGATGACAGCGGGCTTACGGATACGGTGACAAGTGGTATCGGTGGCAAGACTTTATGGATTGCAAGAAATACAAATGTTTCAGAGCTTGAAATACATTGGAAGAATCTTATTATAGCTGTGAATGAAATCGAAAAAATATTCAAGATACCTTTAGACATAGAATTTGCGATAAATAGAAATAATCAGGTTATCATTTTTCAGGCAAGACCTTTAGTTGCTAATTTTTCTAACATTAAGCATGAAAAGGATAAGTTTGAAAATTTCTATGAAAAAATAAGCAATCTTAAATCAGAATATAAGGATTTGAATAGTGTAATAAGTCATGAGAATATGATGTTTTCTGATATGGCTTTTTGGAATCCTTCAGAAATTATCGGTACAAGTCCAAGAACCTTGGATTATTCTTTGTATAGATATATCATTACATCTAAAGCTTGGAATCAAGGGCTTGTTCCAATGGGATACAGACAACTTGATGATGAATTAATGTATCAGATAGGTGTAAAACCTTACATAAGTCTTGATTATTCGTTTTACTCATTAATCCCTTCAGATTTAGATGAAGAGCTTGCTTTAAAATTAGTTTCTTTTTATAAGAAAAAGTTAAAAAAAGATATAACTGCACATGATAAGATAGAGTTTGAAATTACATATTCAAGCTATGATTTTAATACAGAAAATAGAACAAAAGAATTATTAAAAAATGAATTTAATATAGAAGAAAGAGTACAGATTCTAAATTCATTAAAAAAACTGACAGAACATAGTATAAAAAATCATGAAATAATTTCAAAAAAAGACATTGCAGATATTAAGAAATTAGAAAAAACAAGAAAAGAAATTTTTAAGGGTAATTTAGAGTCTAAGAATGTTAATTTGATAATAAAAGACATCTTGAAGCTTTTAGATGAAATTAGAAAATATGGAACACCTCAGTTTACAAGACAGGCAAGAATGGCATTTATTGCAAGGGCATTTTGTAGTTCATTAGTTGATAGTGGATGGTTTTCTAATACAGAAATGGATGAATTTATGAAGTCCATTAATACCGTATCTTCTGAGTTTGAAAAAGATTATCAGAAATTCTCTGTTGGAAAAATGAGTCGAAATGAATTTAATAATAAATACGGTCATCTAAGAAGTGGAACATACGATATTAGAACTGACAGCTATAATCAGATGGTATTCAGACCGGCTGTAGCGCACTCTTCAATAAAAAAAGATAGGATAGGTGGATTTTTATTAGATAAAAAAATCCTTGAAAAAGCGTTGAAATCTATAGATTTAAAGGTTTCTGCTGAGGAATTTTGCTCATTTATTATTAAATCTATTGAAAGCAGAGAGTATTTTAAGTTTGAATTTACAAAATCTTTAAGTCTTACCATCGATTTGATTCAGGAAGTCGGAAAATTATTAGAGATTGACAGAAAACAGTTATCCTGGATTAGTATTTATGATTTGAAGAAATGTATTGAATTAACAAAAGAAGAGTTATGTGACAGATTAAATATTTATATTGAAAAGAACAAAAAACATTATAAAGAATATCTTAATATCATTTTGCCGGATGTTATTTTGGATATAACAAGCATTTCGGTTATTCCGGTCAATGAGGCAAGACCTAACTTTATAACTTCAAAAAAAGTTGAAGGAGAAGTTGTGAATTTAGAATTAGAAACTAATGAAGATTTGATGGATAAAATTGTAATGATTCCAAAGGCAGACCCTGGATATGAATGGATTTTCACAAAAGGGATAAAGGGATTTATTACAAAATATGGCGGTGTTGCTTCGCACATGGCTATCAGATGTGCAGAATTTGAGATACCGGCAGCTATAGGCTGTGGAGAAAAAATATATGAGCATGCCTCAAAAATCAATTATATGGAGCTAGATTGCGCCAACGGTATTATAAAAGAGGGATTACAGTGTGATGATTTGAAAGCGCTTATAACTCAAAGAGAAGGGATTAATCAGTATGGTGACCCGACGGATGTACTAGAGGCTGCATACATCAGATTTTATGAATTATTAGGTTTTATACCTCAGCCAGCCTCTAATCATGTAAAGAATGTAGGAAAATTATTTGAGCGCCAGTGTGATCTTTTGATTGTAGCAGGTGGAGGTGCTTTGCCTGTAAAATATTACGATAGACCGCATAATGAAGAACTTCAGCCTTATAGAGATGTTATGGAAGAAAAACTTATAAGACATTGTATCGGTGAAGGGATTCCTATAATTGCAACCTGCAGAGGAATGCAGTATATGAATGTTTTATTTGGTGGGAAACTGCTATATCATCCAAAACTTAAAATTAAAAGGCCACGTTCTGTAGACCATGAAGTATATTTGCTTGAAGAGGACAGAACAATCTATGTAAATAATTTTCATATGGATGTGATTCCGATAGATGGATTAGCACCATGTTTTAAGCCATTAGCTATTGACGTTGAAAATCAAACCATAGAAGCCTTTGGATCAGATGATATGAAGGTTCTTGCTCTGCAGTGGCATCCTGAGAGAAAATTTGAAACTTCCAATTCTTTAGAGGAAACAAGAAAACTTGTAGTAAATTTTATTCAAAAACATATAAAATAAGACAGTTTCAAATTGATTTTTATAATTTAAGGAGAAATTATATATGGATAATAAAATTAAATTTTGGATGAAAAAATACAACCTTAAAGATCTGATTGTATGTGGATATCAGGGAGGATATCCAATGATACAATTTAAGAAAGAAGAAGGAATGGCATTGCTTCATATGTCACAATTTGAAATTAATAAGACATTACGTGGTGCTGAAATGACAGGTGGCGTAAGATTAGGAGTAGCTTATAATTTCAGAAGAACAGCATTTCTTATTATAAATGAGGAAACAATTGTTATATGTGGACATGAATATGTATTAGACGTTATTCTTGAAAAATTGTTTGATAAAAATTAAATAAATATTTCGGATGATAAATAATTGTAACAAAATTGTAATATTTTCTTGACAAAATGTAATAGTTATTGTATATTTACTCTCGCAGCCACAAAAGTGGTAAAGAAAAGGAGTATATATATGAGAAAAATTAGACTCATTACTGAAGCTATTCTTTTAACAGTTATGCTTGCAACAACATCATCATTTGCTGTAACTGCTAAGAATACAGAAGTTAAGGATGTTAATATTTTGATTTCAGCTGAAATGTCAACATATCCTATACTTAAATCAGTTAATGTGATACCTGTTTTACAATCAGAAGATGCTACTAATTCTTATAAAATTAATGTTTTAAATACTAATAATCAAACAGATAAACAGATTGTAAAGAAAGTAATTGATGCTTCAAGTCTTGTTTTTGATAAAAAAGAAGAACTTGATATTGAAAACGTAACAATGAAATTATTTGATAGACAGAAGGTTATCAAAGCTGAAAATCTGATCGATAAAGTTACAAAAGTTGAAACAAATAATAATAAATCTAAGAATGATGAAAAATCAGATGAGATTAAAATGAAAAAAACAAATTCAGTGACTGATAAAGTAGCTGAAAAGACAGAATCAGAAAAAAAAATAAAACTTATTGAAAAGAAAGATAAGAAAGCTAAAAAAAAATCAATAAAAAAATCAAAGTATAAAAGTCTTGGAACTTTTAAAATCACTGCATATTGTTCATGTTATTCATGCTGTGGAAAGACAACAGGCATAACTGCTTCAGGAACAAAAGCTAAAGCTGGAAGAACAATAGCAGCAGATACATCAAGGTTTCCTTTTGGAACCAAAATAAAATTTAATGGCAAAACTTATACTGTTGAAGACTGTGGTGGAGCAATAAAAGGAAATAAAATTGACTTATATTGTAACTCACATAGTGAAGCGCTTCGTTGGGGAGTCAGATATATGGAAGTTTTAGTTGAAAAATAAATTAGTAGTATAGAAGATTTATATTTAGATATAAGTCTTCTTTTTTATGAATATTCTTATGGTTATATTGAAAAATTAAAATATTTATTGTATAATTTTGTAATTGCAGAAAAATATATTAATGATAAAAAACTCCGGAGGAAAAAATGGAATTAGAAAATAAAAATGAAGTTGATAACTGCGAAGAAGCAGTAAAGGAATCAAAAAACTTTATTGAACAAATTATTGAAAAAGATTTAGAAACAGGAAGATTTGACCATGTTCAGACTAGATTCCCGCCGGAACCTAATGGATATCTTCATATCGGACATGCTAAATCTATTTTGTTAAACTATGGATTAGCACAGGAATATAACGGAAAATTCAATATGAGATTTGACGATACTAATCCTACAAAAGAAAAAGAAGAATTTGTAAAGTCGATTTTAGAAGATATTAAATGGCTTGGTGCAGACTGGGAAGACAGATTATTTTTTGCATCTAATTACTTTGAACAGATGTATGAAGCTGCTATAAAGTTAATTAAAAAAGGAAAGGCTTATGTATGTGACCTTTCGCCTGAAGAAATCAGAGAGTATAGAGGTACCTTAACAGAGCCTGGAAAAAACAGCCCATATAGAGAAAGAACAATAGAAGAAAACCTCGAATTGTTTGAAAACATGAAGAATGGTGTATATAACGACGGTGAAAAAGTATTAAGAGCAAAGATTGATATGTCATCACCTAATATTAATATGAGAGATCCGATTATTTATCGTGTTGCTCATATGACACACCATAATACAGGAGATAAGTGGTGCATTTATCCCATGTATGATTTTGCTCACCCAATTGAAGATGCTATTGAAGGTATTACACATTCTATCTGCACATTGGAATTTGAAGATCACAGACCGTTATATGACTGGGTTGTTAACGAATTAGAATATCCTAATCCACCAAAGCAGATTGAATTTGCAAAATTATATGTAACTAATGTTGTTACAGGAAAAAGATATATTAAGAAATTAGTTGAGGATGGTATAGTTGATGGTTGGGATGACCCAAGACTTGTTTCGATTGCAGCTCTTAGAAGAAGAGGTTTTACACCTGAATCAATAAAGATGTTTGTTGAACTTTGTGGTATTTCAAAGAGTAATAGTTCTGTTGATTATGCAATGCTTGAGTATTGTATTAGAGAAGACTTAAAATCAAAGAAGCCAAGACTTATGGCTGTACTTGATCCTATTAAAGTTATTATTGACAATTATCCGGAAGATCAGGTTGAATGGTTCGATGTTGTCAACAATGTGGAATGCCCTGAACTTGGTTCTAGAAAGGTTCCTTTCTGCAAGGAAATTTATATTGACAGAGAAGACTTTATGGAAGAACCACCTAAGAAATATTTTAGACTTTTCCCAGGCAAT